>JBFYPS010000223.1:0-3148 GCA_041303135.1 Crocinitomicaceae bacterium
ACTAAATACTTAGTAAATATTTAATATCCAAATTATTAAATTTTAAAACAAGTTTATTCTATTTGATCATAACGACCATAAACAATTCAAAATCAAAAGTATTTTTTTGTTTAGCAAACATTCATTTAGTTTAATCTGTTTACTTTTGGCAACGAATTTTTTAATTAAATGAATAAAATAATGAATCCTTACATTCAGAAAATCCAAACAAACATCGAACCTTTACGACAAGAAATCATCAACCACAAAGTCTATTCTTTGATCAACGACATTGACGATTTAAAGGTTTTTATGCAACACCATATTTTTGCGGTTTGGGATTTTATGTCGCTCCTAAAATCTTTGCAACAAAACTTGACTTGCGTTTCAGTTCCCTGGTTTCCTGTAGGTTATGCTGACACGCGTTACCTCATCAATGAAATTGTGGTTGGCGAAGAATCTGATGTAGATGAAAACGGCATTCGAAAAAGTCACTTTGAATTGTATTCTGACGCTATGAAACAAGCTGGTGCAGAAATGACGCAAATCAATCAATTCATTGATTTGTTGAAAACTGGAACATCTGTTGCAGATGCCTTAAATGCAGTTGAAATGTCGCAGTCAATCAAAGATTTCGTTGGATTTACGTTTAAAATCATTGGTTCTGAAAAAGCTTATTTACAATCAGCGATTTTTACCTTTGGTAGAGAAGATTTGATTCCTGGGATGTTTTATTCAATCATCAACGATATTCACCAAAAATTTCCTGAAAGCGTTTCTGTTTTCAAATACTATTTGGAGCGTCACATCGAAGTAGACGGTGATCACCATTCGCATTTAGCATTAGAAATGACGGCAAATTTGTGTGGAAACGACGAAGCAAAATGGCAAGAAGCAGAAATTGCGATTATCGAATCATTGAAACAAAGAATCAAATTGTGGGATGGCGTTTACGAAGAAATTTCTTTGGAGATGGCTAATAATTAGGATTGTTAGATTGACTTCGTCGGTGCTACGCGCTACCTGCGTGGCTACCTGCGGTGGTGTTAGAATATTGGATTCATTGAGGGCTATTCATTAAATGGGTAGTTTTACACGTCTTAAAATCTTAATATCCTAATTTCTTAAAATCCTAATATCTCAAAAACTATGTCTGATTTCAATGTTATTTTAAAAGATAAAAGCATTAAGCCCAAAGAAAAAACCGAATGGTTGAGTAATTGGATTCTTGAAAATAGAGAAAACACGCAAATTTTACTTGATTTTGCTAAAAGTTCGAAAGATCCAATCAAAGCTACATGCATTGAAGCGATGGAATTTGCGAGTAAAAATGAACCTGCAATTGCCACGAAAGCGTGGTTTGATTTTGCTGTCGATTCTTTGAATGAAAAAGCACCTAGAATCAAATGGGAAAGTGCGAAAGTGGTTGGAAATTGTGCTGGACAATTCTCGAAGGAACTTGAACATGCAATTACTAATTTACTTGCAAACACAGAACACATCGGAACTGTTGTTAGATGGAGTGCTGCTTATGCTTTGGGCGAAATTATTTTGCTAAAAACCAAACATAACGAAACGCTCATTCCCGCAATTGAAAGCATCATTTTGCGCGAAGAAAAAAATAGCATTCAGAAAATTTACCAAAAAGCAATGAAGAAATTAAAAATCCCTTTGAAATAGTTTCTCAAAGGGATTTCATTTTTTTACTCCATCCTCACCAACTTCTGCGTTTGCAAAATTTGCTGGTCAGATGACAAAACAATGCTATAAACTCCTGCTGAAAAACCGCTTGCATCAATTTCTAAATAGGTAATGAAAAAAGTGGAGATAGGCACAATTTACATCAATTAATCTTTCACACATCTAATAACATTTCCTTCTCCATAATCTGATCCTCCACCATCGGCGCCGTAAATTGCTGCAGAACCACTACCCAAATCATATGTACTTACTGCACCACCAGTATCTATTGTACCACCATAAATTGATGCACTCCACAAATACAACATTATCCCAGTAGGTGTATATGTTCCATCAAAGTTTCGACTCCCAACTGGAAGAAGAGAAAAACCACTCTCATTAGTCGCGCCAACATTTGGACTTTGCCAATATTGAGTTCCTGTGACTTTCATTTTGCCACCAGCATAAGTATTCGTAACATTCATACCTCCTCCAGCATTTGGGTCCAAATAATTAATAAAAGTTACCCAATCTGAATCAAAAGGCACATGCCAGCCTGAAGGACATACATTCCTAATATCAGACACAGCGTAATAATTATAAACATTTCCATAAGTAGTTTGATATTGTAAATCATTTAAATAGTAGCTGTAAGCGCCCGTGGTTGCAAATGTCCACTGCGAATTACTTTGAATATTAGGAATAGGATCACCATTAGCATAAGTTGTTGTACGTAAATTTTCAGCCATCCATTCTTGACCATTTCCAAGAACTATCGTTGGATAAGTGTAATTATCCATCGTAACTCCATTTCCAGGATTTGAAACAATTATATTTTGCGCATACACTGAATAAAAGCTAATTGTATTTCCATATGAAACCCCGTTACTATTTATAGCATAGGCCCTAACATAATAAGTATAATTTAGAATTAAATTATTTAGATTTGAAACAAAAACACCAGTTCCGCTTCCATCGATAGTTATGAAGTCATCAATTGTTGGCTCTGTAGTTGGATTATTTGACAAACAAACTCCATATTGAATAACAGTAGAACCTCCATCATCTGTGACCTCACCGCCAGAAACTGCATTCGGTGAATTTATATTTGTAACTGGAGAAGTAATTACAGTTGGCAAATTACTTGTTACAACCGCTGATGTATATGTTATACTATCAATTGTAGAAACTGGAATTTGTGTGACATTACCTCCACTTTGGTAAATATTCATAATTGTCTGTGAGTATGATTGATTTATCAATCCTACAGTCACAAAAATTAGTAGTAAAAATTTTGTTTTCATCTTAGTTGGTTTTCTTTGTTATGGTTCTAGATATACTAAACTTATCATTCTTTAATATACACTTATAATTGCCAGATTGAAAGGAAGAAAAATCAATTCTTTCTTTAAAATCATTATTTTGAGTTAATTCAATGTTTTTTTCAAGTAAAATCTTTCCATTTATATCAATCAATAAAAAAGTATAT
>JBFYPS010000224.1:0-2525 GCA_041303135.1 Crocinitomicaceae bacterium
AAAAATCCAATAATAAATAAAAAATGAACTTTCATTTTGTGATAAATAGGTTCTAAATGAATTATCTTCACGAAAAATTTAACAAATGACGCGTTCTATATTACTTTTTTGCCTTTTTGCCTTCAATGCAATCAATCTTTTTGCCGCACCCGGTGACACAACTTGGGTGACTGTATTTGAAAACCGAAAAATCGATCACTACGGAAATTACGACACTACTGCTGTTTTACCAGCTGCTGGCAATAGATATCGAAAAATTCGAATGCACTATATCTTGGGGAGATACAATTGTCCTTCAGGTTCTCAATATTGCGGTTCCTGGGACTACACAACTTTGGTTTACGCCAAACCTCAAAATGCAGATACAGTGGAATTAGCAAGAATCATCACGCCGTATGCTACTGATTGGAATACAGCTAGAAAACATGACTATATCGTCGATGTGACAGATTACGCACCCATTTTAAATGGAAATCTAGATATGCAATATCAATATGAAGGATATTCTTGGGGTTTTACTTTGACACTTAAAATTGAATACATCGAAGGAATTCCACCGATGGATGCAGTAGCAGCGAAAAATGTATATGATGGATATTTCGCCTATGGAAATACTTCAAACCCGATTGAAAACAATTTGGTTCCAAAGAATTTCACTTACAATGCACCAGTTACCAATGCTATTTTGAAAAATATCATAAGCGGTCATGGCTCTGACAACAATGGTTGTGGAGAATTTTGCAGTAAATATTACCAACAAAAAATCAATGGAACTCAAATTGCCCAACAACAACTTTGGAAAAGTAATTGCGGGTTGAACAATATTTACCCTCAAACTGGAACTTGGTTGTTTGAAAGAGCGAATTGGTGCCCTGGAGAAATTGTGTATCCAATCATTCACGATATCAGCGACATCACCAATCCTACTTCAGCTTTTGAAGTCAATATGGATTTTGAACCTTATACTTCGCCTGACCAAACAAACACGGGCGGATTCAATGTTGTATCACAATTAATTACTTACAAAGCACCAAATCATACTTTGGACGCTTCCATTGAAGATGTCATCGCGCCAACGAATGATCCAAATTATGCAAGATCAAATAGCGTTTGTAACAATCCAATAATCAAAGTGAAAAATGTTGGAACTGATCCTTTGACTAGTATGACCATCGAATATCAATTAGTGGGCGGTCAAGCTGCAACTTTCAATTGGACTGGAAATTTGGCTTTCATGCAAGAAGAAGAAATTGACTTAGGTTCAAACACAGCAGTTTTCAGCGGCAATGAATCAAATCAATTTTATGTTCACTTGACAAATGTAAACGGACAAGCGCAAGATCAAAATCAATTCAATGATGAATACAAAACAACGTTTGTACACGTGAAATCATATCCGTTGACATTCAGAATGTATTTCAAAACAAACAATGCAACTTCAACAAGTAACGCACCTTACAATGAAACAAATTGGACAATCAAAGACGCTTCGGGGACGATTGTCGCAAGCAGAATTAACAATGCAAACGATTCGCTTTACATCGATACGTTGTCACTTCCTACTGGTTGCTACACTTTCGAGATGACAGATGACAATTGCGACGGAATTTCTTGGTGGTACTACCAATACTATGATGTTGATCCAGGAGCAGGTCAAGCGCGTTTTATCAAAGAAACATCTTTGGGATTGGTAAAAAATTTCAACGGAGATTTTGGTTGCAATATCAAAGAAAGATTTACAGTGGGATATGTCTTAGATGTACCTGAAATTGAATCAGACGAAAAGAAAATCGAATTGTTTCCAAATCCCGCGCAAGAAAAAATTCAATTGCAGTTTGATTTAGCAAAAAATGAAAAAGTAAAATATTCAATCATTGATTTAGCAGGAAAGAAACTGAAATCAGACAATGTTCAGGTTACAAAATCTTCTTTGTTAACTATCGAGACAAAAGAGCTAAAAGAAGGAATTTATTTCATCTCATGCGAATTCGAAAACGGAAGTTCCACTTCTAAAAAATTCATCATCAAACGATAATAAAAACAAATTAATTTTAAAACGGGTTGATTTTTTTTCAATCCGTTTTTTTTGTGCCAAATTGTGAAGTAAAAATTAAACAAAATGATTATCCGTCTCTTTCCCCAATAACTCCGAAGGAGTGAAATATTTGTAACGACGGATGTAAATCCGTCGTAAAAGAAAAGGATAGTTGCTGTTTTGGCGTGCGTTTTTGTTTAAAAACCATGACAAAACTACTCTTGGGAAAAGTAGCGGATAATTATAGTAAACAATCTAGGTATCTGAATTAGATAATTTTACAGAAGTTGAAAGAATTCTAGAGTTTTATATTTTCAGCCTTTGAAAAAAAGTTTCACTACCGTGGCTGCACGCAAAGAAAAAGAACAAAGAGCTTAAAAACGGGTTGATTTTTTTCAATCCGTTTTTTTTGTGCCAAATTGTGAAGTAAAAATTAAACAAAATGATTATCCGTCTCTTTCCCCAATAACTCCGAAGGAGTGAAATATTT
>JBFYPS010000225.1:0-10895 GCA_041303135.1 Crocinitomicaceae bacterium
CCTTTTCTCAATAACTTGTGATAGGTTGCCAAGGTTTCGTAGGGCCTGTCCCTCCACCTTTCTTAATAAGTTATATATAAATGAACTGCCGCAAAGGTAAACTAGAAATTTTGGTAATCAAAGAATTTTGCCAAAAAATAAAAAATGTGAATTGAAATTACGCTTTCAATGTTTTGAATTCCAAGTTTTTATTAGAAATAATTTCGATTATTTCAGGTAAAAGTTCTTTTTGTCTCTCTGTAATTTTAGGATTGTCGTGCAATACCAAAATATCTCCACCCTTGATTTGCTTTTTTCCTTTTTCAAGAATTTTTTCAATGGAAATAGATTGGTCAAAATCATAAGAAAGCCATGACCACATCACGATGATGTATTTGCTTCTGATTTTTTTTGCTAATGTAGGAGTGAGCCTTCCATAAGGTGGTCTGAAAAGTTTGGATTGAATCACTTTTTGTGCATCTTCAATCGATTTCAAGTAATCTTTTGGCTTTACTTTTAGTGCGTTTAGATGTTTCATGGTGTGATTTCCAACTGCATGACCTTCATCCAGGATGCGTTGAAAAATTTCGGGATAACGAACAACATTTTCACCTACGCAAAAGAAGGTTGCAACCATTTTTTTTTCTTTCAAAAAATCCAAAATCCAAGGAGTGATATCAGGATGAGGTCCATCATCAAAAGTTAGGTAGATGGCATTTTTGTCCAAAGAAAAACCCCACGTTCTTCGCTTGAAAATCAAACGCAAAAAACGTGGGGTTTTGTATAACTTCATTCTTGAATGAATTATTCTAGACCTTGATTTTGTTGTTGTGCTTCCATCAATTGCTTGATTTGTTCAGGTGTCAACCCACTTGCTCCTCCTGCAGAAGGATTTGGTGCAGTTTCAATTGGTCTTTGAATATACCCAAACTGCATTCCAACAGCATCCAAATGCCCTTTTAATTCAGTTAACATTGATCCATAACCAGTTCTTGAACCTTCACCGCTATCGACAGATAAATCTTTCAAATCTCTATATTTCTGTTCAAAAACATTTTGGTACAGATGTCTGATTTTCTTAGTCATTCTAATTGCTAATGCCCCATTTGGATTTCCAAGTTCAGCATCTGAAGCAATCATAGCAATGGTCATATAATTACTCAATGCAGAAACCAAATCAGATTTGTTTCTAGAAGCGATTACAGCAGAACTGTTTTCGAAGTAGTTGAAAACAGTTTCCAATTCACTGGCAATTTGAGCACCTAATTTTTCTGCTCCAGCTTTATCGCCAGCTCTGTATAAGATACTTACATAATCATGTAAACTTCCATCAGCAAAACTTTGGTATGAAGCACCATCTGCACCTTTCATTTCACGACCATCTGGATTTGGTTCACCGTAGTCGATTACCAATTCAACAGGCATTACTTTCAAAGATTTTTGAATCAAGGCAATGGCTTTTTTGTTGTTTTTTGCAGCTCTTTCGTCAGCACCAGCGATAACATTTTTCAATGAATCAGCAATTCTATTGTTTCCAGCTGCTTTGAATCTTGCAATTTGAGAAGTGTAATTTTCTTTTCTTGCGATTTCAAATTCAGCATCACGAACATAAGTTTCTGCTAATTTGGCAAAGTTTGTTCTGAATTGACTTGTGTGACGACGAGAATAGTAGTCTGTTAAAACACCTTTTTGGTTCATTTTACCGTAATCGTAAACTTCCATGATGTTTTTGTACATTTTCTCAGCGTTCATAGGATTATTGTCTTTCGCTTTCACTGGAGACAATTCATAAACGATACCATTTTGTTTAACAAATCCAGCTTGGAATAAAGCGATTGAAACACTTGATCCATAAGGAGAAGAGAAATAAATAGCACGTTTCCAATCATTGTTTGACAAGATGTCCATCATCATGACTTGCTCTCTGGTCAAGTATTGTTTGTCAATGCTGAATCTGATTTCTTTTTCAACCGAAGAAACTTCATTTGCTTCAATTATTCCTGACTTCAATGCGTTTGATTTGTTGATAGGCAAAATAAATCCTTTAGATGGAAAAATACGCATTTTGCTACCTCTAGTCGCAAACATATTGTTGTCATCTCTTGTAAATTCCATTGCTTCTTTGATTGGCATGAAATCCCAAGGTTTTTCCCAATCAACCAATGAAGATTGTAATTGTTGTAGTGGTTCTTGTTCACCTTCAATTGTTCCTCCAGAATAACCTGCGAAAATTTCCAAAGCATAATTAATTGTCGCTTCGATATCAGTGGCAGTTGGATTTTCAATAACAACACCTAATTTCGTTTTAATGGTGTTCAATTTTCCTTCTGCTTCAGGATCTTTAGCATTCATTGTATTTGCTACAGCCAACATCCCTTTGCGCAATGTTTCGAAAGATTGTTTGAATTGAACTTTGTTATATTTGATTTTAGTATTGTAAATATTTTCAATACTTGTTTTTGGAACACCAAAACGCATCATTTCAAACATCGATAGGAAGTAAACTTGATCTGTACTTCCAGCATACATCATGATTTGATCTTCCGTAAATTTAATCGGAAGTGGATCTGAATCGTATGCTTTCATTTTCATTTGGTCTGTGTACCAATCTGTACCCATCAAAGAAAGGTTACAAACACGAACATCAGTGCGTTTCCCTTCTACTTCTTGTAAGTACCACAATGGGAAAGTATCGTTATCACCATTGGTGAAAAGGATTCCATTTTTAGCACAAGATTGTAAATAATTGTAGGCCAAATCTCTTGCTGATGTTTTGTCACTTCTGTCGTGATCATCCCAACCTTGGAAAGCCATTAAAAGTGGAATTCCCAAAGTTAAAATCACAGCCAATGAGGCGCCATTTGTTTCATTTCTAGATTTTTTACCCAAAGCTGCCATGATTCCAAGTGCAATAATTGCAACAAAAGCCATGAATAACCAAGACATTACCACTGGATAACCTTCACCCGCTGCAACATCAAAAATCAAACAAACTGGAATTCCAGCGCCTGCAATGATTCCAAAACCAACAAATTCTTTCTTACCAAATGATTTGAAAGCTTCATAGAGGGCAAAAACGCCCAGTCCAATCCACATAGCAAAAGCATAAAAGGACGCTGCATACGCGTAATCTCTTTCTCTTGGTTCAAATGGTTTTTGATTCAGGTAAACGACAATCGCCATTCCAGTAAATATGAATGTCAACAATACGATAAATGCATCTTTTGGCGCTCTGTAGAAATGAAAGAACATTCCAATAAATCCTAAGATTAAAGGCAAAAAGAAGAAAGTATTATGACCCTCATTATTGTGTGTAAATGTTGGTGCATTTTCGCCTTGAGCCCCCAAACGGATTTCATCAATAGCAGAAATTCCCGACAACCAGTTACCTCTCATCTGATCTCCGTGTCCTTGAATGTCATTTTGACGTCCAGCGAAATTCCACATGAAATATCTCCAATACATCCAATTTACTTGGTAACGAGCAAAATATGTTAAGTTTTCTCCGAAAGTTGGAAGCCTTTTTCCATCGATTCCAATTTCTGCAGTGGATAAATCAACATCATTATTGGCGCTGTATCCAGACCATTCTTTGTATCCATTAATCTTAGCAGCATCTGATTCTTGATTCCAGAACATCCTTGGGAAGAATGTATTTTGCAAGTAAACAGGTTCTTGGTGTTTTCTAAATTCTTCGTTTGTAACGTAGTATTTCTCTACAACCTCATAATTTCTACCCAAATTACTTGCGTATTTTTTGGCAATAGCTTCACTTTTGAATGCTTTAAGATCTGCATCAGCTCTAGTAACAACGAATCTTCTTGCATAAAACTTAGATTTATCGCCAAATTTTTCAACATCGTCAGTTGCTGAATTCCAATATGGACCGTACAAAATTGGCCAACTACCATATTGCTCACGTTTCAAATAAGCGTGTAATGTTACCAAGTTTTCAGGGTCATTTTCATCCAATGGTGTATTTGCACTAGAACGAATCACGATGGTTGCAAAAGATCCGTATCCAATCAAAAACACGATGAATCCAAGGCCAATTGCATTGATAAGAGGTTTATTATGTTTTCTGCTCCAACGTACAAGGAAAACGCAACCAATAATCAACAAAAAGAAAAAGAACATGCCTCCTAAGTAAAACGGCATTCCCATGCTATTCACGAAAGCGATTTCGAATTTTGAAGCCAATGAAATTGTACCTGGAATGATTCCCTCTTGAATAAATCCAAGTGCAAAAATCGAAATGATTCCTGTTAAAAAGAATCCTTTAATATTAATTGTTTTCCATTGATTAAAGTAAATTACATAAGCAATCGCGGGAACTGCTAATAATCCCAGTAAGTGGACTCCAATTGCCAAACCGAATAGGAACATAATCAAAATCATCCAACGCATTGGACTGTGAGAACCATCTATTTCACCGTGTTTGATTGCTTCCATTTCTTCATCCCATTTCAGGATTGCCCAGAAAATCATCGCAGTAAACAAAGAAGACATCGCATAAACCTCTCCCTCAACAGCTGAAAACCAGAATGAATCAGTAAATGTGTAAGCTAAGGCACCAACCAATCCACTACCTAAAACCGCAATCATATCACCTTTAGAGAAAGTTCTCGCTTTTTGATAAACCATTTTTTTAGCCAACATTGTAATTGACCAAAACATGAATAGAATCGTTGCTGAACTTGATAATGCAGACATGCGATTAATCCATACAGCTACTCCTTCTGGATCAGCAAAGAAAGAGAATAATCTTCCCAACAACATGAATAAAGGTGCGCCTGGAGGGTGACCAACTTCAAGTTTGTAAGCAGCAGTGATATACTCACCACAGTCCCATAAACTCACCGTATCTTCAATGGTGATAAAGTAAACAATGGTGGCAATTAAAAATACCAACCAACCTAAATAGATATTCAGCTTTTTGTAGTTCATTTGATTTTCTTTGGTGGAATTAACAGATTTATAAGCAGATTATTGTTTGATTTATCTGTTTCAGCCACAATTTAACGTGCGAATTTAAGAATATATCAAGACTTTCAATGAATGATGATTTAAAAATCACATATTTTCTTAGTAAATAAATGTTAAATAGCATTTTACACTTTTTGCTTACTTAATTTTACCTCTTTTGAAATCTAAAAAATCAAAATAATCTCAAATTCAATTTTCCTGCTTAGTTTTTTCAAACATCATAAATAGAATACGCTTTTTTGATTTCAAAGTTCATTTCAAAACTGAAATAAATAAATATTTAAGCTTCACTCATTAACTAAATAATTGAAAACAATGGTGTTTAAAAATTGTCAAGGTCAAGAAAGTGCTTGTTCGCTTTACTTTTTTTTCATTTTTTTTTAAAATCCCTTGTCAGAATAAAACAATTGTCTAAATTTGCACCCGTCAATGGCCCATGGTGTAACTGGCAACACGTCGGTTTTTGGTACCGAAGAGTCTAGGTTCGAGCCCTAGTGGGCCAACAAAGTGAGAAAAAACCCTCTGATTTATCAGGGGGTTTTTTTGTTGAACAAATCCAAATACTTAATTTTAAGGCATGAAATCAGAAAACGTTTCCAAAAACGCATTGCTATTTATTTTAATTACCATTTGCATCGACTCAATTGGTTTGGGAATTATTATTCCTTCATTTCCTCGATTGATTTCTGAAACAGCGCACGTTAGCTTGAAACATTCTTCTGCCTATTTTGGATGGGTCATGGGTGCATATGCATTTATGCAATTTATGTTTTCACCGCTCATTGGAAGTTTAAGTGATCGTTTTGGACGAAGACCAATTTTGCTGGTTTCCGTTTTTGGAATGGGAATCGACTATTTATTTATGTTTTTTGCGCCTGATTTATTTTGGTTGATTTTAGGTCGCTCTGTTGCAGGAATTTTTGGTGCGAGTTATACTTCCGCAGCAGCATATATTGCCGATATTTCAACACCTGAAAATAGAGCCAAAAATTTTGGAATGATAGGAGCTGCATTCGGAATTGGATTTGTTTTGGGTCCAGGAATTGGTGGACTGTTGGCAGATTTTGGCACACGAGCACCTTTTATGGTTGCTGCCATTTTTTCTCTGTTGAATTTTTGTTTCGGATTTTTTGTGCTCAAGGAATCTTTGCCTGTTTCCGATCGCAGGGCATTTGATTGGAAACGTTCAAATCCACTAGGTGCTTTCAAACAATTGCAAAGATTTAAAAAGACAAAGTATTTGTTCGTGGTGGTGTTTTTGGTTTTGATGGCTAATATGGCTGTACACACAGTTTGGAATTATTACACCATGGAAAAATTCGGCTGGACAGAAAAATATGTTGGTATTTCTTTGGCGGTTGTCGGTGTTTGTTTTGGCTTGGTTCAAGGTGGATTATCGGGTTGGATTGTGGCCAAATTGGGTGAAAAAGGAACCGCAACTTTAGGTTTGATAACTTTGGTTTTGGTCACTGCTGGAATAGGATTAATACCTTATGGATGGATGATGTATGTAATGATTTTGCCCTATGCACTTTCTGGAATTGTTGATCCAGCAATTCGCTCAATTGTTTCGGGACAAACTGAAAACAATGAACAAGGCGAGTTGCAGGGAGTTTTTACGAGTTTGATGAGTTTGGCAGAAATCATTGGGCCACCTTTTATGATGTATATTTATTCAACTTCAAAAGTTGTTTGGGAAAAATCTCCCTTCGCTTATGGAACACCATTTTTTGTGGGTGCTTTTTTTGCCGTGATTGCTTTTTTTGTGTTGCGCTGGGCGTTGAAAAAGAAAAAAGAAACTAAAATCGGCAGCTCGAATTAATTTTCCAATAGATTTTTTAATTTAGCTTAAAAATACCCTATGAAAAATCTAATTTTAACTTTACTACTTTTAAACGGATGTTATTCGTTTAGCCAAATGCTTCCTGAAAAGTACGTCAGTTTCTATTCCGACCTTGAGATGCTTTCCTACGAATCGAGTTTAGCAAAAATTGAGAAAGCAATAAAAAAAAATCCGACAGATCCTTGGTATTATTGGATGGCTGCAGGTGTTTATGAGATGATGGGTGACCAACTCAACACTGTTAAAAATTATGAAAAATCAATTTCCTTAGACTCTAATTTTTCAGCTGGTCACGGTAGATACGCGCGCTATCTGCGATTAGAAGAAAATTTTGACACTCAAAAAGCATTGTTTCATATTAATAAAGCAATAGCTTTAGATAAAAGTGAAGCATATTATCACATCGATAAGGGAGAAATTTATTTATTTTTGAAAGAGTACAATCTTGCCATGGAGGAAGTTAATTTGGCTCTTAAGAAAATCAAGACTATGCGACTTCTGCAATGGAGTTGATGATAAAAATTTTACAGCAACAAGGGAAAAAATCTGAGCTAATAAAATACATTTTGAAAAATGAACCTGGTCTAAATTTAGATTTTATGAGTACAGAAGTTGTCTTGATTGTAGGCAATTTATATCGTGAAAATGGCGAACGCGAGAAAGCATGTAGCTGTTTCAACATTGCCAGAGAGCATTTTGAGATGGGTGAGGTGCCTTTACCTGAAGCGCTTTTAGAAAGTTTGGAAAAATGTAAATAGTCTGTTTTTGGGCAGATTGGAATTTTTGGAATTATGAACATAATTTCATTTTTAATTTAGGAATTTTTAAATATTATTTTTTAATAACCGATATTTAAAAATGGCTGTTTTTAATTGCATAAAATAATTCAATTAGATATATTTGACAGCACCAAACGTAATTTCTACATGGATGAAAAAAATGAAACTTTAGATGATTTTTTCGTCACTAAACAAGTTGCATACCAATTTCAGTTTAACACCAACATCATTATAATTTGGTCATCCATATTTGCCATTGGTTTAATATTTGAAACTTTATATTGGCCTTTCTATACTGTATTTAAAATGATAGGTTCTGCAGGTTTTATGGCCTATAATTTAAGTGCCATAATTAGATTGAAAGCCAAGAACTACCTAAATAACGGATTTTGCATTCTTTCTATTTTTTGGATTACTTATATCCTGTTGGGCATTATGGTGGATGGTGGAAATCCTTTTAGTAAATACGGATTGCTTTTCCTTTCAATCTTTTTTGTGGTAATTTTTATTTTAAATGAAATTGTTTTCAAGATAAGACAGAAGGTTTACAATTCAAAATTCAAAATGAATAGTTCCATTGATGAAATTTAGTGTAAATAAATTTTTGGTAATCGCTTTATTATTAGGTGTTTCAATAGTAGCTTATTTTTGTAAGTATCTTCTTATTTATTCCTTGTTAGATATAATTGATCAATGGACGCTTTATAACCTACAATCCTATCTACTAATTGGTTTCAATTTTTTTGATCAACTTCTACTTATTTTCTTTCCAGCGATCATTGGATTATCGACTTTATTTTTAGTAGGATTTAATTTTTGGAAAATATTTAAAAAAATCTGTATTTCCTATGGAACAGTGTATTTAATGGTTTTTGTTGGATACGCAGTTGCTTTGATGACGTGGTCACATTACGATATTAATCCGCTCATTCCGGAATATACTAAAAATCAACCTTTTAATTTCTATTGGACAATTTTTATCATCATTGGAATTTTAATTCCAATTTTAGCAACTTTACTTCGTAAGGATAGAACTGTCAAATTTTCAAATCTAGACTCATTTGATTGACATCTTTCACTGCAAATGTCAAACGATGAAATGGAGTAAAACCATGAATTTTAATCGCATTTCTGTGGTCTTCTGTAGGATATCCTTTGTTTTTTGACCATAGATATTGTGGATAATCTTTGTCTAAAATTTCCATGAATTCGTCGCGGTGCGTTTTTGCTAAAATAGACGCTGCTGCAATTGATTTAAATCTTCCATCGCCTTTGACAAAACACTGATGTGGAATTGAATGATTTTTAAATCGATTTCCGTCAATAAGTAAAAAATCTGGTTTCACTTTAAGTTGATCAACGGCTACATGCATCGCCAAAATACTGGCGTTTAAAATATTTATTTGATCTATTTTTTCATGGTCAATATAAGCTACAGCCCAAGCAATCGCTTCTTGCTCAATAATTGGTCTGAGAATTTGGCGTTTTTTTTCCGTCAATTGTTTTGAATCATTCAGCCAAGGATGCTTAAAATCTAGTGGTAAAATCACCGCAGAAGCAACAACTGGACCAGCCAAACAACCTCTTCCAGCTTCATCGCATCCAGCTTCCAATTGATTTAATTGATAAAATCCAGCTAATTCAAATTCAGTTTTCATATCTTTGGCAAAATAATTGTAAATTTCGAAAAAATTAAGACTGAAACAACTTTTTAGTCTAATTAGTCGTCATAGAAACAACCGTATTAAATTTGAAAGATGAAAAAAATCTTAACATTAGTATTGATAGCATTTATTGGTGGAACTGTAGTCGCTCAAGACGCTCCAACTAAAGCAAAAATTGAAAGTGCTGAAAAATTTACAGCTTCTAAAGAAAAAGGAATATTTGTTTTTCAAATGCCAAGTTCAATCACAGCTGAGCAAGTGAAAAAAGCAGCTAGCTATTATACACAATATTTTACAGTAAATTTTGATGCGAAATCACATGATGCAAAAATTACCATGTTGAAAAATGACGATGTTTCTAAACACGTTATTGTAAGGTTTTTGGTGACAAATGGTGTGAAGCAAATCACTATGTCTGGCACAGATTATGATGTCGAAACCTTTTTCCAAAATTATATTAGATAGGGAATTACATTTTTTTGTATTCAAAAAGTTGGTCTTAGAGGTCAACTTTTTTTTTGCATTATTAATTTTGAAATTTTGAATAAAAAATATCCAAAACATTTGTTTAATCAAATAGTATTGTATTAAATTTGCTACGAAATTAAGCAGCGCCATTTTGAGACGAAAAACTTAAAACGGTCTGCTTTTTTTGTTTTATAAAAAAATATTTTTTGATGAAATCATCGAACAAGTCATTACACCAAACACCTTTAAGTTTTGCAGGTGTAATTATTACGATTGGGATAGTTTTTGGAGACATTGGTACTTCACCTTTATATGTGTTTCAAGCCATCACTGATGGAGGAAAAAATATTAATCCTGATATTATTCTAGGTGGTTTGTCATCCGTAATTTGGACTTTAATTCTTTTGGCAACTGTAAAATACATTTATTTTGCTTTAAATGCCGACAATAAAGGAGAAGGTGGAATTTTTGCTTTGTACGCATTGTTGAAGCAAAAACGAGCCAAATGGATTATTATTCCAGCATTAATTGGTTGTGCAACCCTGATGGCTGATGGATTTATCACACCTGCAATTTCTATTTCTTCTGCTGTCGAAGGTTTAAATACAATCTATCCAGATATTCCAACAATCCCAATTGTAGTTGGAATCATTTTCGGACTTTTTGCCATTCAACAGTTTGGAACAGTTTTAATCGGAAAAGCTTTTGGTCCAATAATGATGATTTGGTTCATGTTGCTTTTGTATTTAGGATTATCGCAAATTGGAAATAATCCTTTTGTTTTGAAAGCAATTAATCCGTATTATGCCTACAACATGGTTGTTAATACACCTGGTGGATTTTGGGTTTTGGGAGCAGTTTTTCTTTGTACAACTGGAGCGGAAGCCTTATATTCTGATTTAGGACATTGTGGTAAAGCAAATATTAGGATGAGTTGGGGTTTTATCAGTACAATTTTGGTAATTCATTATTTTGGTCAAGCTGCGATGACACTTACACCTGGATTTGCTTTAGAGCCAAAGCAGACCATTTTTTATGCAATGGTTCCGCATGAAATTCTTCCTTACGTCATTGCCCTTGCAACAGCTGCAACAATTATTGCGTCCCAAGCATTAATAACTGGAGTTTTTACTTTGATGAATGAAGCGGTTAAATTGAAAATTTGGACCAATTTAA
>JBFYPS010000226.1:0-4559 GCA_041303135.1 Crocinitomicaceae bacterium
TTTTTCAAAGCGCCAGAAAGTTCAACCATCGCATCATTTGTCGCCAATGCTTCAAATTTATTTTCCGCAGTTTTGAATGGAAAACCGGTTGATTCTGCAATTTTCTCAGCGACTAAAACATCGTAATTTTTGGGTGCATTCAGTCCAGTTCCCACCGCGGTTCCACCAATCGCTAATTCACTCACAAATTCCAAGGCATTTTGAATCGAATGTATTGCATGCTCAATTTGAGCAACATAAGCGCTAAACTCTTGACCTAAACTCAAGGGCGTTGCGTCCATGAAATGTGTTCGTCCCGTTTTGATGATGTCATTGAATTTTTTTGATTTTGCAGCAAAAGCATCTCTCAACAATTTCAATCCTTTCAAGGTATTTCCTGAAACTGATTGATAACAAGCAATGTGCATTGCCGTTGGAAAAGTATCATTGGAAGATTGAGATTTATTTACATCGTCATTCGGATTTAAAAATTTCACCTCATCCGATAGATTTCCTCCAAAAATCACTTGTCCACGGTTGGCAATTACTTCATTGACATTCATATTTGTTTGCGTTCCAGAACCCGTTTGCCAGATAACTAATGGAAACTCGTCGTCTAAAGTACCAGCTAAAATTTCATCGCATACCTTTGAAATAAGTTCTTTTTTTTCAATTGAAAGTAAACCCAAATCGCAATTCACATGAGCTGCAGCCTTTTTCAAATAGGCAAAAGCATGGATTACTTCTATTGGCATGGAAGCACTTTTACCAATTTTGAAATTATTTCTAGAACGTTCAGTTTGTGCTCCCCAATAGCGATTAATGGGAACTTTAACTTCGCCCATTGTATCTTTTTCAATTCTAAATTCCATGTTTTGAATTATTTAATTTGAATTGGTCACGAAAGTTAAAAACCCAATTTCAATGTTAAAAGGTAAGCTTTTTCTTGCGAAACTATTTATAATGTTTATAAAAAAGAAAAAACAGAAAAATGAATGACCAAAAAGTTTCATTTAATAATTTATTTACTACTTTTACAACGTAAAATAGACTTTAAAAAACGAAGATATGAGTGGTTTAGGTATAACAATATTTCTTTTGATTGGTGGAATGGCGTTTTGGGTGCTTTTATTCCTTTTAACTTTCATCGTTCCTTTCTGGATTTCTTTGGGAGTTTTCGACAAAATTCGTCCAAAAAGAGTTTTCGAAGACGAGAAAACAAATCACTAAGATTTCGTTCAACATATTTTTTAAAGACTGTCAGTATTCTGGCGGTCTTTTTTCGTTTTGATAATTTTTGAACACTATCTAAATTAAACCAACCAAATTCTTCCCAATTAACTTCAATTCAATTATATTTACATCATAAATATTTTCCATGAAATCACTTGTTACTACTTTCTTTTTTTGCTTAGGGTTTTATTCAATCAATTTTGCCCAAAATGAACTTCATTGTGGAACCGATGAAATGCATCAAAAATTGTTTTTGGACCATCCCGAATATAATGCAGGAATAGTTCGTGCGAACGATCGTTTGCAACAATTTACACAGGAATTTAGTCAAAATCCCCCGATGAAAACTGGACCTTATATCATTCCTGTAGTTTTTCATATCATCCATAATTATGGACCAGAAAACATCAATGATGACCAAGTCCATGATGCAATCAGACAATTAAATATCCAATACCGAAAATTAAATGATGACACAACAGATATTGTTCAACTTTTTAAATCTCGCGCTGCTGATTGTGGAATTGAATTTCGATTGGCACAATTAGATCCAGATGGAAATTGCACTAGCGGAATTACCAGAACTGTATCAGATTTAACATCAATTGGTGACCATCAAGTAAAAAGTTTGATTCAGTGGCCTCCCAATAAATATTTAAACGTTTACATTTGCGCTGAAGCAGCAGGATTAGCTGGACATGCAATGATGCCACCCGCTGCAGATACAATTCCTGAATGGGATGGAATTGTGATGCAACATTCCTATGTAGGAACGATTGGAACGTCGCAATATTTTCACAGAACTGTATTGTCACATGAAATTGGACATTACTTGAATTTGCAACACATTTGGGGTGGAAACAATGTACCAAATTACTACTATTTACCTTGCGCCAATGCAGGAAACTGTGCATTTGATGATGACGTAACTGATACACCAAATACCATCGGTTGGCAATCTTGTAATTTAAGTGGTCAAACTTGTGGCGAATTAGACAATGTGCAGAATTACATGGATTACGCCTATTGCGCATTGATGTTTACCGAAGGACAAAAAACGAGAATGCATGCAGCATTGAATTCAACGGTTGCGAATCGAAATAATTTATGGCAACCAGCAAATTTAACCGCAACTGGAACAGATGATGTGACCAATTATTTATGTGGTGCCAAATTTCAAGCTGACAAAAGAATCGTTTGCGCGGGAGATACTGTTCATTTTACTGATGTTTCTTATCACGGAATTACTGCCAGAAATTGGACTTTTGAAGGTGGAAATTCTCTCACAACAAGCGATTCACTTTCATGGGCACAATACAATCAAGCAGGAAAATACGACGTAACACTGAAAGTGAGTAATGGAACGGATACGATTGATGTTATTTTGAATGATTACATAACCGTTTTACCAGCGCAAGGCGCGATAGCAGGAATTGATCAAGCATTTGAAAACGATCAACCTTATTACGACAATTGGATTACGGTTGAAGGCGCTTCGCCATATAATTGGGATTTCACCAACATTGGATTTCAGAGCAATCGTTCTTTTAAATTAAATAATTTCGACAATCCAATTTCTTCCACTTACGATTTCCAAAGTTACCCGATGGATGCTAGTGGTTTGACAAGTTTGGGAATTTCATTTGATTGGGCTTACGGAAGAATTGAAGGTACGTTAGTGGATGTGTTGGAAGTCGCAGTTTCCTCCAATTGCGGAGAATCTTGGTTTACTGCAAAATCCTATTTAGGCGGAAGTTCGTTGAAAACGGTGACTGATTTTGTTACTGGACCGTTCACACCAGCAGATGAAACTCAATGGAAAAATGCCTTGATTACCACAGTTCCTGCTTCTTATTTGACTGAAAATTTGATGGTACGTTTCAGATTCAAAAACAAAGGAAACAACAATTTATACATCGACAACATTCAACTTGGAAATCCAAATGAATTGGGTGTAAATCAATTGTCCAAAAACAACGTAGAAATTTATCCAAATCCAGCGAAAGATAAAATCACTTTTGATTTAGGAATGAATCATGAAGTTGAAAACATCAAAGTGTATGATTTGACAGGAAAATTGATTCAAACTTTTTCAAATATTGACCAATCTCCAAGTTTTGACTTAGATGTAAAATCGCTTAATGAAGGATTTTATTTGTTTAAAATTGAAAGTAAACATGGCGAGATTGTGACTTCGCAGGTGATTGAGAGATAGAGATAGCTATTGTGAGATTCGTAATATTCATTGTATCCTTTTCAATTTTCTCCTGTCAAGGACAACAAATAAAATTGGATGGTATTGATGTTCGTCAAATCATTATAGATGATACACTATCGGTAAATCAATATTTAGATTTGATGAATTTAGAATCGACTCTTCTTCATATCAAATCAAAAACCGAGTTTACAAAACGAAAAATCTTAAAACATAGAATCGAATCAAAAAAAATCTTTTATCCAAATGGTAAAATTAGATTCAAAGTTGATTATGGTTGGAAAGGTGGAGATTCCTCAAGAGTTTATTACGAATATGATTCTACTGAGAGATTAATTAATGCCATTAATTATAATTCAATATTTGGAAAAGATGATGATGGCCTATATATCAAAATTGAATATGATGAATTAAGCAAAGTGATCAAATGTGAAACTAAATACAGCAATACTTCATTCGGTTATAATTCCAAGGGATCAAAAGAATGGGTTGAATTTATGCAGTTTCATTATCGCTACTCCAATAGAAGAAGGAATGAATCGTATTTGTCGGATTCCAGTTTGTCAAGATATTTTTATCAATACACTTCACTCGGTAATTTGAGTTGTATTGTTAACTCAAAAAATGATACCTTGGTAAACTTCACTTATAATTCATTGAATCAATTAATCGAAAAAAATAGCTTCAATATTTGGAGTAATCGTTACCGCTATAGAGATGGAAGAATCCAAGAAGAAGATTTTCTCGATCACAACAATCCACAACAGGACACCACATTAAATGAAACCTGTCAATTTTTCTATAAAATTGGTATATTGACAAAAATGGAATGCTTAAAATTTGACGATTATACCGAAAATTCAATTTACGAATATAAGTACAACGAAAAAGGGTTACTATCAGAAGTCATACGAAAAAATAAGAAAGGAAAAATTCTGAAACATACAATTTATGATTATGAATATTATTAAAGAATACCTTTAACATTACCATCCTTCTAATCTTGCTTCCAAACAAATTAAAATTTGAAAGAAAATAATTTTTACCACTGAACAACAATTTACTTAAAAAGTCAGACGAGAGCAAATGCAAAGAATGATAGAAGATATTAAGAATATAGAATTAAATTTGC
>JBFYPS010000227.1:0-4433 GCA_041303135.1 Crocinitomicaceae bacterium
AAATGTTCATGCACCAATTGGTAATTACTCAATGCTGAAAAAGAGATGTTTGAATGCCAAAGATGATGACTCAACCACATTGCTAAAATCAATCCTACATCACCAATTCTGTAGATAGAAAAAACTTTTACAGCATTCTTCACTGGTAAGTATCTGTCTCTGTAGAAAGCAATTAAAAGAAAAGACGAAATCCCCAGAATTTCCCAACCAATAAACATGGTTTCTAAATTTCCTGAAAAAATGACAATGTTAAAACCGCTAAAAAAGAAAAGAATCACATTGAAAAACCGCTTATATCCTTCTTCTCTGTGCAAATAATATCGACTGTAAACGGTAATCATAAAGGTCAACAATGCACCAATAAGTAGAAAAACCACAGTAATTTTATCAAAATAAAAATCAAGATAAAAACTATAACCTTTCGATTGAAAAATGGTATATCCACGTTGATCAATTACGTGATGGTGATTAAACAACCAATAGACAGAAAAAATAATGGCCAAAACCAATTGTAAACCCACAGTTGAAAATGAAAACCAAGAAATCGCATTTTCATTTTTCTTAGGAATGCATAGACTCAAAAGAAATCCAACAATGGGAATCAAAATAAATATTTGAATGTATTTTTCCATGATTTAATTTTGCTTGTTGATTAATAATACAGGAAAAGTTCCTTCACCAGATTCGACCAATTGATTCATGTCTTTGACAACTTCCAAACTCTTGTTCAAAGGTTCGTAAGGATGCATTTGACCTTCAGAATAAACCGAAATTTCTTTCGTTTCTGGATGACAAACTGCCAATTTTACCCAGTCATTTTTAAACCATTCGTATGTAACAGGGTTTCGTTGAATCGTATCCAATACCATTTCAGGAAAATGTTCAACAACCATCATCAATCTTAAAGGATCATGAATCTCAATCATTTGACTTGGCAAACCTGGTCTCAAATCTCCATCAATTCCATTCGCTACACCAATTAATCCCATCACATTGTGAGGTAATTTGGTTCCAGCACCTAATTTTTGGTTATCAACTCTTGAAAAATAATACTCCAAATTAATTCCACCGCTCACAGGAGCAGCAGCATTGAGAATATTTAGCAAAAACTTTCCATCTAAATCAACACGATAATCATAAGAATTCAAAAAAGCTCTTCTGTCTAACATGATTCCCGCAGACATTGATCTTCTACCAATCAAACAAAGTGTGTTGGTGGCATGATTCAATTCTGGTCTTGGTTCAAACAAAGAAACTGTTCTTAATCGCACTTTTTTATGCACTTTTTCAGCACTGTCTTGCGAATTAATTGACATGAATTTCCTAGATCTTTCTTTTGCATTTAGATCCAACGCATGTAGGAAAATTTGTGTGTTTTCTGCATGGATTTTTTTATTTGATTCATTCAAAAGATGCTCATCAAAAAAGACTATGTCATCTTTCGTTGTATCATGTAAAGCACCCAAAAATTGAGTTGTTTCAGGAATTTCAATTCCTCTTTCAGCCAATAATACTCGAACCTTTGGATTATTCGCAATGGCACTCATCACTTTCGCATTCACTGAACCTGGACGACCAGAACATGCGCCACAATCATAACCTGCATAATGTGTATTGTTCACACTACTTGCCCCATGTCCAACCAAATAAACGATATCAGCAAAGTCTTTCACAGCACCTGTGCTTTTCAATAAACCTTCTAAGCGGTCAGTCATTTCGGGTATTGTAAATCCAATTTGTAAACCATCTTCGACATTTTCGAGTGAGGTGTTTTCAATGGTCAAAGTCGAATTTACGTCCATGTGACGAAATGATGAAACTGCAGAAGGACTATCTCCCGGTCTGAAAATGCTCCAAAACAATCTAAAGCCAGACCAAAAACCTAAAGTGTGCGTTAAGATCCAACCAATGAAAAGCCCATGAGTATTTGTATTGAAGTGAAAATCTTTCTTTTGTTTAGACTTATTTTCAATTTCTTTGATCAAATACTTTGGCGTCAATGGCGTTGGACAAACTTTGGTGTAGAAATTTCCATTTTCAGGTTGGTAATAGAAATCCAAATTAAAATGTCCAGGAGTACCAAATGTTTCTGCTTCTGAATCCAAACTTTCAATGTGTCTTCGGATAGAACATTCTCTATCATCGATACAGAAAAATGCTTGAAAAGTCTTTTGAATCGATTTATTTCGGCTATTTTGAAGCTTAATTCCTGCCAAAACTTGGTCATAATAAGTCCACTCATAAGCTTCTTGCCAAATTTGCAACACTTCGTCCAACTCGCTTTTGAAAATTGGATCAAATAATGGCGTTGGAGTTTCTAACACTTTCTCGCCCAACGGTGCCCAAATTTCTCCAAAATGAGAATCCAAAACATCAATTTCGAGCAAAGATTCAAAAATGATTAAATCTTCTATTTTGATATTTCTTTTGTCCAATAAAGTCGCTGGCATATTTTCGATAGTTGCTACTAAACCAGACCAACCAGGATGGGCAAATTGTTGATCAAAAACATATTGCTCATACAAAGATTCATCTCCAATTAAAATTTTAAGCAAACTTTCAATGCTACAATTTCCATCAAGTAACAAAGCTTTTGCTCGTTTACTTTTGAAAAAACTGACAAAACTGTTTTTCTCTAATTCTCTCAAAGCAGATAAAAAAGATTTCTTTTCACCTGGGAAATTCCAAATAGAAATTCCTTGGTCGAGGTAGCTGCATAAAATCCTAAACATATTAGGATGAACCATTGAATCTAAATCAATTTTATATTGATTTTTCCAATTAGCTCGCAAAGCACCAACTCTTTGAACTTTTTCTTCGCTAAATTGAGCATGATAAACTTTATTAGACCAAAGCAAGGAATGAATTGTACCTTTTTTCTCTAAAATGATTCTATCAACTATTTTTTTATTTATTTGACCACTTTCAAAGAGTGCTCTATACTCTGATAATGAAAGTGATGTGATGTAACCAAACATCGTACTTGCATGATTCAAGGCATCAAAAAATGAAATATCTTGAAATGCGTGTAAAGTATTATGGTGAATGAAATCTTTCAATGGCGCCTGAGCTGGCAAATAATGTTTTAAATCATGCATTGTTTTGTGCAGATCAAAAACTGAATTACCCATTTTCATAATTCAAGAATTTAATTATTAAATCAATCGAGTGAATCAATCGATTTTTTTAATTGAAGAATCTAAAATTCAACTAATTAAAAAATAACTTGAGATGTTTTGCCTAAAAATTAGACTAAACGATTTGGGACAATTTATACTGCCCAAAAACAAATTACAACTAAATTCTAAATAATTATTTGTCTTACTAACAACCAAATAGGTGTAGTACTGCAGTGAGGTCCACTGACTTTATAAAAGTGCTTTACTTGATCTTTGTGAACACTTTGTGAAAATTCAAAATGTTGATAAAAGGGAATGGTAGCAACAAAATCTAAATCCTCTAATGGATCTTCTTGTTCAAGGATGTAAGTTGCGTCATGTTCTAAATCTACAAAAGGCGAAAAGGACTGACTTTTGGTTATAATTGTTCTTCCATTCGCTTTTTGAAATGGCACAGCAGATAATACAACATTGCTAGACAGTAGAAAAACTGTTAAAATACAAAAGATTCTAGCTATGGATTGTTTGAACATTAAACGCCGAATTTATAAATCAAAGTTCTAGTTTTTTTAGACGCCGTGAAAAATATTAGGGAAAAATTAACAAGACATTTAAATAAAAACCTGATAATCAACAATTATTTATCTCTCAAAAGCATATTTTTAAGCTCATGCACTTCCTTTTGTAACTCACTGATTGATTTGCCGAGTTGCGTATCGTCCATTCTTACATCCGGTAATTCAGGTGAAATATAATTTACAAACTTCCACATTTCAAACACATCATTTGCATGCACTGTATAAGGCTGATACATGGGATTGGTAGAACAGAGCTGCAATGACTGTGATTCCATCAAATTATTGTGTACAATCTTGAAAACTATTCCTTCATCTTTTGTAACTACGATACAAGGTGAACCGCTTTTTACGGTCATCCAATTTTGAATAAACTCAGCAACTACATAGGAACCTTCCACAACAGGAGGCATACTATCACCTGCGATTGGAAATGATCGATATTTTCTATTTTTTGACAAAAAGGGTAAAGAAAAAGTAGGTAAAATTTTTAGATATTCTGGATCAGCATAACCTGTTGCGTAGCCTGCTCGCGCTTTTGCAGGAATCATTTCGATTAAATCTTCATCGTCATTATTGACCATTTGTGTCAAAATACGAATATTTTTTCCTTGAATATCAGCATATAAACCTTTGTCTATTGATTCCCATTCTGTTGCAGTAAATTCGTTGAAATCTTTGCGCATCAGGGTGTCTAAAGGAATTTTGAAATAATCACTTACTTGAATCAAAGTATCAA
>JBFYPS010000228.1:0-7422 GCA_041303135.1 Crocinitomicaceae bacterium
TTTCTTTCACTGTAATTCCGCACTCTTTGTAAGTTGGAACTCCTTTTCCTTTCAATTTTTGAACCGTACCAGAAAATTTAATTGATTTATCTGCATTGTTTGGCATCAAGCTAGTTGCGTTTTTCAAACAATATTTTTCAAAACCTTCTAAATTTTGTTGATTGGAAATGGCATTTGTAGGCGCTTTAGCCTTGGAATTTTGACTCATTGCACACATTGGAATTACAATGGCGCAAAGGATTACGATAATTTTTATCATGTTAAAATTAAATTTAAATAATTGAATATCAATAAATTTTCAAATATTAGTAGCTTCACCAAAACCTATTTAATACAAATAAGCAAAAGTTAATTCGAAGACGAATTTAACATAAAAAAAGTTGCATCACAATTTTGGCGGTAATTTAGAGCGAATATTAATACTGCTTGAAGTAGTAGGTAAAACCAAAACCAAATGTCATAAAAGAAGTATTTTTGCTTAATTCAGAAGCTGAGTATCCACCAGTAGAATTTATCCCCAAATTACTAGTATTAAAATCATTACCCTGAAAAGTGTAACCCACTACAAATCGATAGGAAGTAAATTCACCTGAAGTAAGGACCAACCCAACAGTGGGTTCAATAAATAATGAATTAGAAACAAAAGCTTTCCCTAAATTGGTTGAATTAGTGTCAGTCACAAATTGATTGGTATTATATCCTATTTTTACACCATAATCGGTTCCAAAACGCATGGAATGAAATTTTTCATATCCAACTTTCACAAAACCTCCAGCCGAATGCAAACCTCCACTCACTTTTTCAGGTACTCGAAATTGATTGACTTTAAAATAATTATAATTCGCACCAATTCCAAACGCGAGGTGATTCTTCAGCGTAAATTGATAATAAGGCGAAAATCTAACCAAGCCTTGCATCATAAATTTGAAAGCTTTATTCGAAGTTCCAACTGGCAATCCTAACTCAATGGTAAAAGAATGCTTGGGAACAATGTCTCCATAAATATTTTCATCGATATCATAATCATCTTCCTGCGAAAACACATTCAACGACAAGGTGATACAAGTAATAAACAGCCAAAAGAACTTCATATTTTCTATTTTACAATGATTTTTAAACGCTAGTAGGCAATGATTTATTCGAAATTAGGAAAATTTCTTTAAACTCAAAACCTCTAATCAACTAAATCCATCTTTTTTAATAAAAAAGACGCATTCATATTTTTACAGATGCCTGCTTTCAATTTATAGTCAAAAAATAAATTTTCTCCTTCTATAATCGAATCAAAACAAGCATTGGTAAAAACTGCATTGCTTTCTGACAATTCACACAATGACAAATCATGCGTAGCAATAATTCCTTTCGCACCTTTTGACTGTAATTTTCTTAGAAATTTTTTTGAGCCTTCTTCCTTGTCTTTGCTATTGGTGCCTTTTAAAATTTCATCTAATAAAATAAATACCGATTGATTTTGGTTCAAGGCATCCATGATAAACTTCAACCTCATCAATTCTGCATGAAAATAGGAACTTTCATTGGATAAATCGTCCGACGTTCGCATGCTGGAATAGAGCTTCACTTTGGGGATTTTAGCAATTTCAGCATACACAGGAAATCCAGCATTGGCAAAAACAAAAGTCAATCCTAAAGATCTTAAAAAAGTACTTTTCCCAGCCATATTTGGACCTGTTAAAATAATAAATTGATTACTTTGATCAAAATTCACGTCATTTGAAATCGCTTTGGATTTGTTCAACAATGGATGAATCAAACCTACAACTTTTATCGACATATCCTCAGAAAAATCAGCAAAGATGGAATCAGGCGCATTGAATTTAACTGTGGCACCAGAAACATACACTTCCAATTTTACCAAGGTTTCTTCCCATTCTAAAAATGCATTTTCATACTTTATTTTCCATTTTTCAACGGCATTTCTTTGAATTAAATCCCAAGCAAAGAAGATATTTAATGGAATTGAAATTAAAATATTCATTCTTAAATCTAGCTGTTTGTTGATGTTTAAAAACTGCTTCAAACCTACAACCGCATTTAATTCAGATCTACTAAATTCATTTTTTATCTTTTGTAACGAGTCATTTTCAACTTTTAGTTCATTCAACGCTTGAATTTGATCTAGCATAACTGCAGCTTTTACCGCATATTTACTCACTGATTCAGCAATTACATTCGTTGATTTTACCAACCTTCCAGTTATTGACATTGAAGCAGTTAGCACAATTCCAAAAACTGTAGATGAAATCAAATCAAAATTGTATAAAATCAACGCAGGAACTGAAATTGATGGAATAATATTAATCATCCATTTCACCCATTTTGGATTGACTATTTTTTGATCAAACCAATTATTAAAACTTTGGTTCACTCCTTTTTCCCTGCTATTTATGGAACCAGAAACACGAAATTTTTGTGTCCACGCAATTTCTTTTGAAAGCGCTTCAATGATTTCATTAATTTGCTTGGGATTTTCACTACCCTCTAATAAGATTTTAGCTAAAGCCTTTTTACCTTGCGAAGAAACCGTTCTATTTAAAAATCCAAAAACTCCTTTTGGTGCAAATAAATCCAAATCATTCGAAAATGCATGAATCCCATTTAAAAATTCCTTTCCACTTTCAAAACTACTCCAATCACCATGCAAGGCAAGCATTTCAGCTTCATTGATTCTCTTTAATTCTTTCGCTTTTTCAAGCGCTAATTTTGCATCGACAGATTGAGAAACCATCACTAAAAAAGCGGCAATCCCAGTAATTAAAACAAGACTGAAAACGACGGTATTTCCCCAAAGGAGGTAAAGAGCACTTCCAAATATGGCAAAAACCAACAAACGCAAAAAAGTAAATAATCTCACTTTCTTGACACCTATTTGAATCAGATTTTCCGAGATTTGAAGTTGTTCCTTGTAAAATGTTTCTGCTTGCATTTTTGTTGCTAATTAGACAGTAAAATTAATCACTTTGTATCATTCACCTTACAAAAATGGATTTATTATTGATTTACTGTTTTTCTGCAGCTTTTAGCATTATTTAGTTCAAAACACTAAATTTTGTGGTAATTCTTCTTGTTTTTAAAACCAGGTGAAGGAAATATATGCCATCATTTACATTTTCAAAATTAATTTCAGAACTAAAAACAGCTGTAGAACATATTTGATTCCCTTGTATATCGCATACTAAAACCGATAAAATATCATCTGTATTTCCTTTAAAATCAATTTTAAATGTGCTTTTCACTGGATTTGGAAAAATGGTTAAATCAGTTTCGCTGAAAAAACATTTTTCTATTGAAATTGGACTAAAAGTTCTAATTGCTCCATCAAAGTCTGTTTGTTTCAATCGATAATATGTAATCCCAAAATATTGCATCAAATCAACTAAAGAATAATTATTGATTGAGGATGAGTTGCCAGCAGCAATGACATGACCTATATTGTTCCAATTAATTCCATCCCTGCTACTTTCCACACTAAAGAAATTGTTGTTATTTTCAGATCCAGTAGACCAATTCAAAGTGATTAAATTTTCACTGCAATCAGCCGTAAACGAAAGTAAATTAACGGGCAAAGGAATTGTTGAAGCGTAAAAGCAATCAGTCGATTTTGTCGCAACATTTTGATCTATAGAAATTGCCCCCGACGTTGTGAACATTCTTCCTTCTAAATCTCCTCCTGAAGCCATTGAAACTGCTCCATTATTTGAAATCAAAATTCCCTTCATTGTCGTTGATGCGGCCATGGAAATGGCACCTTCAGCAAGCCAATAAATATTACAAGCTGATGCACTGTTCGTTAAAACAACTTTAGAACTAGCTCCTGTGGTGAAAGCTCCTCCAAATTTGAAAATGAATACAGCGCTTGAGTCACCTTCTCCATCTAAAATAAGATTCCCAGCAATTGATCCAGCTCCACCAATCAAATAGACACCAGCAGATAGAACTTCATCATTTCCAAATGCTGGTGCATGCGTAGAATTAGTTGCAACGATGGAAGAAAGTTGATTGAAGGCAGTTTGCAAATCGATTTTTGCCTGTTCTGTAATTAAATCATCATTATAAAATGAACCAGTGACGTTAGATGTTTCAAAACCACTTATTGCACCAATATCTGCACCAATATTTCCAGTTAAAGTTGATACTCCTACATTACTAACTGCCCCATTGGTTGTAAAAAAAACAAAATCTACCAAAGTGCCAAGATTGAGAACTTGGGCAAAGAACAAGTTTTGGACAGTAAAAAATGTTAGAAAAATAAAATAGAACTTTTTCATTATCAAATAAATAGAATGAATCGCAATTTACATCTTAATGAAGAAAAATATTTTCAATTTAATCCAATTAAAATCGTTACTTTATAAATAAAAAAATAATTCTTTTTACTATAGCTAATGTCTTTATTGGAAGTATGCTAGGCGTTTCAAATCCTTAATGTTAATATTATTAAAAACTATTAATTTGAGTGTAGATTGTACGATATCAATCTATTTCTGAGAAAAAATCCACTACATAAACCTTTTTGAGAATCATAAACCAAGAACTTACTCAACAATCTTATTACTATTTCAATTCTCAAAAATGGGAGGCAATTCATTCTTTATTCTCAGATTTTATCGCGCACCGAAATGATTCAACAATGAAATGGAATCCAAAAAGAAGCGAATTAGGTGTGAAATGAAATGGTTCGTCAAAAATGAATTAACACAAACCTTCCATGTTTTACTTTTTGGAATAAATAAATTAATTGGGAAAGGTTTTCCAAAAGAAGGAATTACTACACAAGGAAAGTAAAGTAAAATTAGTTGGTCAATTGATTAATTGCAAAAGAAGAAAATTCCAAAATCTGGACAGGTTTTCATTTGCAAAGATTTAGCGCATTTGGATTTCAATCTAGTGGATCAATGCATTGAAATAAACTTTTTTCCAATATAAATTTATATAAAATAAAAAAAGCCGCTTCAATAGAAACGGCTTTCAAAATCTGGTTGTCAGAATCTTAACGTTTGTGGCTAGATTCGCTAGAAACAGTTAATTTTTTTCTTCCTTTAGCACGACGTGCAGCTAAAACTTTACGACCGTTTTTAGTCGCCATACGACTACGGAATCCGTGCTTATTTTTTCTTTTTCTAACTGACGGTTGAAACGTTCTTTTCATGACAAATATTTATTTATATCTTTATTTCTCTAAATTTCGGACTGCAAAGATACACAATAATTCTTTTTATACAAGTTAATTTATTAAAAAGATTAAAAAACGCACAATATTGCCAATCATACGTTACTTTTGCATACATATTACAAAGATAGGAAATGCTTCGACCAAAGAAAGAAAAAAAAGAAAAAATCAAATTAACCAAAGAAGACATTCAAAAGGCAAAAGGAATTTTTAAATATCTAAAACCTTACAGACTTTCATTCTCAATAGGTTGGTTCTTTTTGGTTATTTCAACAACAACAGGACTGATTTTTCCATTGCTATTAGGACAATTATTAGGAGGCGCAGGTCAAAATGCTCCAACAAACACAGCTGATGCGATAAAATTGATTGATTTAAGCAATATCAACACGGTTGCGATGGCTTTGTTTATTTTATTCGGAATTCAATCTTTGGCGTCATATTTCAGGGTCGTGATTTTCACAAATGTGACTGAAAACACACTTCGTGATGTAAGGTACGATGCTTTTTCAAGATTGATTTACATGCCGATGGATTTCTTCAACCAAAACAAAGTTGGCGAATTGACTTCTCGCATTTCATCTGACATTGCGCAATTGCAAGAAACTTTAAGAACAACTATTGCTGAGTTTTTCAGACAAATCGTAATTGTTGTTGGAGGAATCATTTTCTTAGGAATTATTTCCATGAAATTGGCATTGATCATGCTTGCAACTGTTCCTGTAATGGCGATCATCGCTGTTTTCTTTGGAAGATTTATCAAAAAACTTTCGGTAAAAGCGCAAGACGAAACTGCCTCATCCAATGTAATTATTGAGGAAAATTTGACTGGAATTTCAAATGTAAAATCATTTACAAATGAAGCTTTGGCTCTTTTTAAGTACAAAATGAGTATCGATGAAATCAGAAAATTAAATATCAAAAGCGGACTTTGGCGTGGACTTTTCGTTTCATTTATCGTTTTCTGTTTGTTCGGTGCCATTGTATTCATTATTTGGCAAGGATTATTAATGACACAAGGACCAAATCCTTCGTTGAGTGATCAAAATTTCTATTCTTTTATCATGTTGACAGTGATGATGGGCGCATCCATCGGATCATTACCAGAATTGTATGCCAACATTCAAAAATCTATTGGTTCTACTGAAAGATTGATGAGCATCATTCAAACTCCAGGCGAAAAAGAAACTTTAATCGGTGAAGAAAAACCAAGAATCACGGGGAAAGTTGAATTTAAAAATGTCAAATTCCATTATCCTCAAAGACCCGATGTCGAAGTGCTGAAATCAATCAATTTGACTGCCGAACCGAATGAAACAATTGCTTTAGTTGGTTCTTCAGGCGCTGGAAAATCTACGATTGCTTCTTTGTTGCTGAGATTTTTTGAAACTTCAGAAGGTCAACTTTGTTTTGACAACATCGACAATAAATACATTGATATTGAACACCTTCGTTCAAACATGGCTTTGGTTCCGCAAGAAGTAATTTTATTTGCTGGTACAATTTACGACAACATCGCTTATGGAAAACCTGAAGCTTCAGAAGAAGAAGTAAAAAAGGCCGCACAACAAGCGAACGCATTGGAATTTATCAATTCATTTCCTGAAGGTTTCAATACCGAAGTTGGAGATCGCGGAATTCAACTATCTGGAGGACAAAAACAAAGAATCGCCATCGCACGAGCATTGTTGAAAAATCCAACCATATTGATTTTAGATGAAGCTACTTCTGCATTGGATTCTGAATCAGAAAAATTGGTACAAGAAGCATTAGAAACCTTAATGAAAGGACGAACTTCTTTCGTGATTGCACACCGTTTATCGACGATTCGCAATGCAGATAAAATCTACGTGATTGAAAACGGTCAAGTGGCGGAGCAAGGAAAACACGACGAATTATTGAATATTTCTGGTGGAATTTATGCCAATTTGGTGGAGTTACAGATGAAGTCGTAGGAGACAATAGATTTAAGACTGTAGACTTAAGACATTGCCCTGAAAGAATTAGATTTTAGTTAGAAACAATAATACTCATTTAACAACTTTAAATCTGAATGAGAAAGCACTATTTTATTCTATACGTTATTGGATATATATTGGTAATCTTTTCATGTAACAACAAGGGAAATAAAAATTTAAAGGAACTCTTGTGTTCAACAAAAGGAAAATACTCATACGAACAATTTAGATCTACTATGACGTCTCAGGCATTTATTAATGAACTTGACACTTCCA
>JBFYPS010000229.1:0-2980 GCA_041303135.1 Crocinitomicaceae bacterium
ATTTAAAAGCTGCGATGCAACTTTTTAATGATCCTTCAAAATATGATGAAGCCATTGTTGTGGCATTGTCTAATGAATTGAAAACAATTTTTGAAAAATATCCCACCCGAACCTTAGCGAATCGTTCGCAAGAATTGGGTATTTATGTAGATAGAAAAAAAGCCTTGTTCAGCACTTGGTATGAATTTTTCCCACGTTCGGCTTCACAAGAGCCTGGAAAACATGGCACTTTTGCGGATTGCGAACGCCTTTTGCCTCGTGTGGCACAAATGGGTTTTGACACCTTATATTTTCCGCCCATTCATCCGATTGGGGAAGTGAACAGAAAAGGAAAAAACAACGCCACAACGGCACAACCTGGCGATGTAGGATCGCCTTGGGGCATTGGGTCGCAATTTGGCGGTCATAAAGCCACCCATCCTGAATTAGGAACGATTGAAGATTTTAAAAAATTGGTGCAAAGTGCTAAAAACCTTGGCATTGAAGTGGCGATGGATTATGCGTTGCAAGCCGCTCCCGACCATCCTTATGTGAAAGATTTTCCGCAATGGTTCAAATGGCGGCCAGATGGCACGGTGCAATATGCTGAAAATCCGCCGAAAAAATACCAAGACATTCAGCCGATTTATTTCGAATCGGGCGATTGGAAAAACCTTTGGAAAGAATTGCTCGACGTGGCTTTATTTTGGGTGGAAACCTGCGATATCAAAGTATTTAGGGTAGATAATCCCCACACAAAACCGTTCTATTTTTGGGGTTGGTTGATTGGAGAAATTAAGAAAAAACATCCCGAAGTTCTTTTCTTGTCTGAAGCATTTACAAGACCTAAAGTGATGCACGAATTAACCAAACAAGGTTTCACACAGTCTTATTCCTATTTCACTTGGCGCAATACGAAAGCAGAATTGGTTGAATACATGACCGAGCTCACGCAAACACAACAAAAAGAATTTTTCCGTCCAAATTTTTGGCCTAATACGCCGGACATTCTGCCATTTGCGCTTCAAACAGGCAATGAAACTGTGTATATGCAGAAATACTTCTTGGCAGCCACTTTAAGTTCAAATACTGGAATTTATGGTCCGGCTTTTGAAATGTTGGTGCACCAACCCATGCCGGGCAAAGAGGAATATTTCAACTCAGAAAAATATGAAATTTATCATTGGAATTGGGAGGCACAAAACAAACTGACCATTTTAATTTCAAAAATAAATTTCATTCGAAAAGCACATGCGTCTTTACAACAAACCAACAATTTTGTGTTGTGTAAAAACGACAGCGAAAATTTACTTTCTTACTACAAATATGACGATGCTAAAACAGATCATACTTTAATGATTTGTAGTTTAGACCCTTATCAAACTGTGCAAGGCATGGTGCGATTGCCTTTGGAAGAAATTGGAAACCGCCCAGTGCGCGTGACCGATTTAATCACCGGTAATAGTTATATTTGGGACAGAGAATGGAATTTTGTGTCTTTAAGTCCTGCTTTGCCTTTTCATCTCTTTAAAATCGAACGCTGATTATGGAAACCAACAACCAAGAAACCTTCGTGACCCCTTTTGAATTCAAAACGGATTGGAAAAATGCTTTCGAAGATGCCGAATTCGTGAAAGTATTTTCATCTGACATTTTAGAAAATTACATCATCAATAAGCGATGGTATGGAGGCAAAGCAAGCACTTTGAAATATATTGAAGTGGTGGATTATTTTCAAATTACGTCCAAGAAGAATACTTATTATGGCGTTTTACTGGAAGTGAATTTTAAAGAAGCTTTCTACCAACACTATTTCATGCCGTTGGCTTTCATGGCAGAAAAAGAGTTGAATACCAACACCACCATTGCTCCTGTAAAATTAGGTCAACAAGAAGGTTTTTTGGTGGATGCACTTCATCAAGAGGAGTTTAGAAAACTATTGTTTGACAACATCATCAAAACCAAAGAAACACCGGGTTTAAAATTGATTTTCCACAAAGGAAGTTCGATTGATGAAGTTGTATATAAATCATCGAGATTTATGGGTTTGGAACAAAGCAATACGTCGATTATTTACAACGATAGTTTTGTGTTGAAAATATTTCGCCGCATTTACGTCAGCACGAATCCAGATTATGAAATCAACCGATTTTTGACAGAGCGCATGCATTTTGAAAATACTCCCGCCTACAAAGGCAGTATCAATTTGCATTTGTCGGAAGGCAACATAACGCTCGGATTGATGCAAGAATTGGTGCCCAATCAAGGCGATGCTTGGAAATTTATGTTGGAACAGATTGATGGCGTTTTTGACAATTTGAAAAGAAAGAAAATCAAGATCGACAAACTTCCGAATATCGAGATGTTTCAGCGCATCAAAATCAATCGAATTCCGCCAGAAATTATTGATTGGGTGGGTTTGAGTTTGTTTTTACGGATTCAAAACTTAGCTTATAGAACTGCAGAAATGCATATTGCTTTGGGCAGCGACATTCACGAAACAGCTTTTACGCCAACTACTTACAACGGCGATTATACCGTTTGGTTGAAAAACAGAATGCTGTATCAATTTCAAAACCGACTGAACATCATTGAAAACAGTTTGCACAAATTGGACGGTTTGGCTTTAGAATTGGCACAACAATTTTTAGAGAACAAAAAAAAGGTTCGAAAGCATTTTATTGATTTTGATTGGACCAAAATGAAATCGGAACGCATTCGAATTCATGGCGATTATCATTTGGGGCAAGTTTTGGTGAGCGGAGAAGATTTTTACATCCTCGATTTTGAAGGCGAACCAGAAAGCACCATTCGCGATAGAAAAGTGAAACAACCGCCGCTGAAAGATGTAGCGGGTATGTTTCGTTCGTTTCATTATGCAATTTATGCAACGCTTTTTAATAACAAAGAAAAATATCCTTTCGAGCAAGAACAACTCTTTAAAGCAGGGGAATTGTTGTATAAATATTTTGTAGGAGTCTTTTTGGAAACCTACATCAAC
>JBFYPS010000230.1:0-2654 GCA_041303135.1 Crocinitomicaceae bacterium
ATTCCTAGAAATGAAGTTTTATTGGCAAATTCTAACTTTAAAATTTTGAATTTAAAGAAGAAATCGAATAGTATTTATGTTCAATTTGGTGCTGGATTGTCCGAGTCTTTCATGGAATCAACGAAAAATAATTGGATGCCAACAATTAACATTGGTGCTGGCTATCAATATAGTCCGCAAGGATTTGGATTTACAGCTGGATTAAACTTAAACACATTTTTTTCCAATAATTTGGAAATTAATCGAAAATCAAAAGTGTATAATTTTGGATCTACTAATTACGAGCAAAATTTCAGATATAAACAAATTTATACTTTGGAATTGCCAATTTCGATTGATTACAGAAGAAACAGACAAACTTTTTCATTAGGTGTTGCACCAACATTTATTGCTAGTTCTTTGATGCGATTCTCGCAATTGGAAAATGGTGAAATGTCACAAGATGAGTTTTACATCGGACAAAAAGTCGGTTTAAAGCATTTTGGTTTAAAACCGAGCATTGCTTATCAATTAGAATTGACAAAAGGTTGGAATGTTGGAATACAATTAAATACGCAATTGATGCAACAAGTTGACGATTCTCAATTCATTGGAACAATCAGAAATAATCCTTTGAGCGGTCAAATTACTGTTCGAAAAACAATAACAAAATTTTAAAATGATTCAATTAAAATATATTTCAAGTCTTTTTTTGCTCGTTTTTCTTTTGGTTATAAGTGCTTGTAAGAAAAACGAAATTATTCCGCCTCCAGGTTCTTCTACGCCTGTTTTTACAGCTATTGGATCTTTTGGGAGCGAAGCTATTGACCTTCGAGCAGGAGATGATAATGTGGTAATGACTACTGAAACATCACTTTTAAATGGCGTTGATTTTTTTAAAGGAAATTTAGGAAATGAATCTTTTAATATTGAAATTGGTGTTTTTGGCGGTGATGTAGATGTACAAAATCCTAGTGTCCCAGATTTTTCTAGTTTGGATGATATTTCATTTGCTCATTTGGCTCAACAGCCGCCTTTGTTTGTAATCAAAAAAGATTCATTACCGAATAGTGCTTCAATTCTAAAAGTTGAATGGGAGGTTGATGGAGTAATGCAAACAAATTTGAATGATTTGGAAATTCATGAACCTGGGAAGTATCAAATCTGCTCACATGTTACTTTTACAGATTATTCAGTAAAATCAGTTTGCAATGAAGTCATTGTTGGTTTCAAACCAAATGTAGCTTTTGAACTAGAATTTGTAATGGGTCAAGATCATAATTTAATGGCGTGGATTGAGCCTTCTCTTGGAACAATTCAGTCTGTTCATTGGTTTCAAGACGGAGTTGCAGTGAGTGATTTGAATCAATTGAATCAAACAATTCAAAATGGAAATCATTTAATTCAAGCTGAAGTTTTATTCACAAATGGCGTTAAACAATGGAGAAGCGTTGTTGTTGATGCGGATTTAACAGGGAAAAATATTTTTGATTTTTATGAAACTTGTTCTATTGCTCCAGTGCAATGGGATTTTAAGGCTAAGTTGAAGGTAGTGAAAAATGGAATTGAATATTTTTCGCATCTCACACCAAATACTGCCAATAAAATTATTGTAAGTGAAGTAAAATATTTTGGTTTGAATGCTCTTGGAAAAGCTGTTTACATCATCAAGGGACAAATTCATGTGAACTTAAAAAGCATGATTTCTCCAACAGTTGTTCCCTTGGATTTAAATGTTTCGTTTGGCATCTCATTGAAATAACTTTTGAATGGATTCATTTGAAAATGAATTGTATATTTGTATAAAACTATAAAATCAATAATATGAAAAAATGTCTACTACTCTCCATGATTAGCTTTTCATTTCTGGGATTTTCTCAGATTACAATTAGTTCAACCAATGTTCCTCAGACTGATGATACTTTAAGAGTTTCTGACGCTGTGATTGACGATGCGATGGATTTCATTTCCACAGGTACTGATTACACGTGGGATTTTTCAAATTTACAATTCAATGGTCAGAAATTAAATGAATATCAACCTGTAACTTCAGCAGGCGTGTATATTCAATTCGTTTTTGGTAGTTCTGTTCCGCAAAATTACCGTGCTTCTTATTATGTGGCTACAAATGGTTTGCCATTGAATAACTTGCCAGCACAATTGCCAATTACCATTTCTGATATCAGTCAGTTTTATAAATTGCAAACTGATTCTTTGACAATGGTTGGTTTGAAATTGTCTATCAATGGTCAAGAAGTTCCTGCAAAATCTGATACAATTGAAACAAAATACCAGTTTCCACTTGAATATGGAAATTCTCATTTTTCAAGAGGTTATACGAAGCTAGATTTAAATCCAATTTATGATGGAATTTGGATTCAGCATAGAACACGCCAAACAGATGTTGATGGATGGGGACAAATCACAACACCTCTTGGTTCTTTCAATGCATTGAGAATTCACCATAGAATTACAGAATCAGATTCATTTTATGTTTCTTTCAACGGTTTTGCATTTTGGTTACCAATTCCAGTTCCAGAAAGTCACGAATATGAATGGAGAGCTTTGGAAGAAAAAGAACCGATTTTGTTGGTTAAAACAAACGTGAATCAAGGAACAGAAACTGTAACTTCTGTAGAATATAAAAATGTCTACACTGTTGGGATCAATGAAAA
>JBFYPS010000231.1:0-2978 GCA_041303135.1 Crocinitomicaceae bacterium
GTTTTAAAGATAGACGCAACAATTCCTGTGTCAAAAAAATAAACATATAGTTATCCAAAAAAGAAAGGCTTCACAATGTGAAGCCTTTCTTTTTGCACGAAATCATTTATTTTTCGATTAAACGTTGAATCTAAAATGCATAATATCACCATCTTCAACGATGTATTCTTTTCCTTCTACCTTAAATTTTCCTGCTTCTTTAACCGCAGCTTCTGATCCAAGCGTGGTGAAATCAATGAATTTCATTACTTCCGCACGAATAAAGCCTTTTTCAAAATCTGAGTGAATCACACTTGCAGCTTGAGGCGCAGTCATTCCGCGGGTAATTGTCCAAGCGCGAACTTCTTTCACTCCTGCCGTAAAGTAAGTTTGTAATTTCAACAAAGCATAAGCAGAGCGAATCAAACGATTAACACCAGATTCTTCCAAGCCTAATTCATCTAAGAACATTTGTCTTTCTTCGAAGGTTTCTAATTCAGTGATATCTGCTTCAATTTTAGCACCAATCACCAAAACTTCTGCTTCTTCATCCTTCACATTTTCTTTCACGATGTCAACATATTTATTGCCTGTTTTCACAGAAGCTTCGTCAACATTGCACAAATAAAGAACCGGTTTTGAAGTAATTAATTGAAATTTATGAACGATTTCCCATTCTTTTTCATCCAATTCCATTGCTCGAACAGATTTACCTTGCTCTAAATGTGCTTTGACTTTCAATGCCAACTCATTCTCTTTCAATATATCTTTGTCGCCAGATTTTAAATTTCTTGCCAATCCTGCGATTCTTTTTTCAATGGTTTCAAAATCTTTCAATTGCAATTCGATGTCAATCACTTCTTTATCGCGAATAGGATTTACCGAACCATCTACGTGGATAATATTTCCATCATCAAAACAACGCAACACGTGAATAATTGCATCCGTTTCGCGAATATTTGCCAAAAATTGATTTCCAAGACCTTCTCCTTTGGAAGCTCCTTTCACCAATCCTGCGATATCAACAATTTCCATGGTTGTAGGAACTACGCGCTCAGGTTTTACAATGGTTTCCAATTTCTCTAATCTAGGATCTGGAACTGAAATTGTTCCAACATTTGGTTCGATTGTACAGAAAGGAAAATTCGCTGATTGCGCTTTTGCGTTGGACAAACAATTAAACAAAGTAGATTTACCTACATTTGGTAATCCAACAATTCCACATTTTAATGCCATTTGAAAAAAATTTGTGCAAAGGTAAGGAAATCATTGGAAATTCAGCCATCAATGACTATTTCAATCGATAAATCCAGAAATGAGAATCTTTGTATTTTAAATCAAATTGATGAAATTCTAATTTTTCATCCGTTTGATTAATTACCAAATATTTTGCGCCTAAATTAGCAAGAGAATCAATAAAATAAGGTCTTTTTAAATCACGGTTTTCCACAGACCAACCTTTCTTGTGTGCAAAATACATAGTTTGCGGAGATTGTCCTCCATTGATAATGATTAAATCTGACTTTTGAATATTTTTGGTGGTAATTTGATCTAAACTCAGTCTATAAAGCTCTGATTCCTTGATGAAAAAATCGTGATTTTGATTTCCAACAGCTTCTATTATAATTAAAAACAAAAGTACAATTCGATATTTACTTGGCAATTGAACCAAAAAATAACCAATGATTAAGGCCATAACTGGCGCGAAAGGAATGATGTAATAGCTATGAAATGGAAAAACAGCGCCAGTCTTGATAATAAATATTAAAAAAACCGCTGAAATAATGGCGATTGCTACCTTAATCCAAATTTCTTTGCTCTTTAAAAAGAAAAGGATTCCCGCTAAAAAACAAACAAATGCCACGTAAGAATTGGTCGAATCAAAGTAAAATTTCTTCAATGCTTCAGGAATATAAGGTAGAATTTCGTTGATTCCTTCCATGATTCCTTTGGGGAAAAATAATTGAAATTGATAAGTAGTCAGTAAAAATGGCACCCAATAATAGTACCAAATCAAAACAATTGAACCGATTAAAAATCCAACCAAACTCAAAATTAAACGACGTTGTATCTGAATTGATTTCACAAATGGAACAATGGCCAATACACTAAACAAACTCAGTGCGGTAATTTTGAAAAGCATTCCAAGCGTTGAAAAAATGAAGAATAAAAGTAAGCTCCAGAAACTATTTTGTTTCATGTATTTATAACCATAGTATAAACCAATGATTACCAAAGCAACGCTAAATGTATCAGGCATTGATTTTCTAGAAAAAGCAAACCATATAGAGACTAACAAAACAATCGTAGCATTGAATGCCACTTTAGAATTTACAACTTCTTTGATTAATTTAAAAAAGTAGAAAATTCCAACGCTGGAAACGACCAAATTTATCAATCGTCCGTACCAATGAGCATAGCCAAATACCTTTGAAAATAAATAAATTAGAAAGTTAAAAAAAGGAAATTCTGATGCAACGATACCCGTTTTTTCACCCGCCATATCAATCTGCGGATATAGAAAATGTAAACCATTGTCGTAATAATTTCTGGCGACCATATTTGTAAACGATTGTCTCCAATTATGTCCAGTTTCAAGTGGTGCATTGGTAATTCCAATAAGTCTAATTATAAAAAACAAAAAAATCCAAAATCTAATGTCAGAAAAAAGCGCCTTAAAATTGATTTTTTGCATGAATTTATCTGATTAAATCAATTAGTTCTGGACAAAAATTCACCAATTTTAATTTTAAATTTCGAATCTAAATCACCAATTTTCTCAACCAAAGGATTGTAAACAAAATTCTGCGATTGCTCAATTATTTGCTTAAATGGAACTAAATTTTGATTTCCTTCATTATCTTCCACCAACATTTTCAATCGGTTAAAAAAATCAACATTCAACTCCGCTCCTACTGACTTGATAAATCTCACCGAGGCATCAATTGAACATCCAGAAGCATTTTCATGCGTTAAATCTACCGCTAAAGCTACAAAGT
>JBFYPS010000232.1:0-6476 GCA_041303135.1 Crocinitomicaceae bacterium
GAATTCAAAGGCGAATGAAAAGATTTTGCGTTTCCTTGAAAATGATGGTGCTCGAAAAACACTTTGTTGAAAGTCATTATTTTTTCAAAAGCGGTTTGACTCGGACTCAATTCCAACCAAATGTCTTTCCTGATTTTTTCGATTTCCGCGTGAATCAATGATTCATCTAGTCCAGGATATTGAAAACGTGCCACAATAATTGCACCTTGCAACAAATCTTTTTCTTCGGATGCAATCCAATTTTGAAGCAAAAATTTCAAATCTTCAAACTGAATTTCGTGAATCAAATTTTCGATTCTATTTTGAAACAACAATCCAAAATCTCTAGATTCCCAAGAATTTTCCAAAAATGGAATCGCCTCAGGACCGTATGATTTTAATTGGTCATGAACATGCGCATAAACGTGATCATCTGGATCGTCTATGAGCTGTATCAACGCTTGAACCGATTGTATATTCAACATGTTGCAAAGATACAACAGAGAATCAGGCACTTTCAATACAATCCTTTTGACTTTTTAAGGTCAAATTGTTAATTGAAGTTATTTTGCAAAATTAGAATGCAAAAAAAATCCCAAATTCGAGTTGAATCTGGGATTTGAAAATCAATATTTGAATTTCTTAATTTCTATATAAAGTTGCTTTTACCGCATTGATTAATCGAGCAACATTTGGCAACGCTTCTTCAATCAAAGTTGGTGAAAATGCGAATGGTGTGTCTGTTTGTGTAACACGCATTACAGGAGCATCTAAATGATCGAAAGCATAACGTTGTAAGTGGTAAGAAATTTCAGATGAAATAGATGCCAATGGCCAAGATTCTTCCAATACTACACAACGATTTGTTTTCTTCACTGATTCAACCACACAAGCGTAATCGATAGGACGAACAGTTCTTAAATCGATGATTTCGCAAGAAATCCCTTCTTTTTCCAACAATTCAGCTGCTTCGTAAGCTACTTTCAAAATTTTCCCGAAAGAAACAATTGTTACATCTGTACCTGCTCTTTTAATATCAGCCACTCCGATTGGAATGATGTATTCTCCTTCTGGAATTTCGCCTTTGTCTCCGTACATTTTCTCAGATTCCAAGAAAACAACAGGATCATTGTCACGAATGGCCGCTTTCAACAAACCTTTCGCGTCGTAAGGATTTGAAGGTGTGATCACTTTCAATCCAGGAACGTGCGCGTAAAACGCTTCGAAACTTTGAGAGTGTGTTGCAGCCAACTGACCAGCAGTACCATTTCCACCTCTGAAAACAATTGGGCAGTGATATTGACCACCAGACATTTGCAACATTTTTGCAGCACTGTTGATGATTTGGTCAGCAGCCAAAATCGCAAAGTTCCAAGTCATAAATTCAACAATCGGACGCAAACCATTCATCGAAGCACCTACTGCGATTCCTGCGAAACCAAGTTCTGCAATCGGTGTATCAATTACTCGTTTTGGACCAAATTCATCCAACATTCCTTGAGAAACTTTGTAAGCACCATTGTATTCTGCTACTTCTTCACCTAAAAGAAATACACTTTTATCTCTGCGCATTTCCTCAGACATTGCTTCACGAAGTGCTTCTCTAAATTGTACTGTTTTCATATGTAGATAATTTCTTGAATTCTAATTCTACTTACCGATTATCAAGATAAGGATGCCAAAAATACAAAATTAAAAGTTAATTGAATTTCATTTTGAAGCATTAAAGTTGTAAAAAATTGGCGTTTTTTAACTTCGTGTCATAAATACACTAAGTATAACAAGCAAAGTCAATCCCTTACATCCTAAGCACGCATAATAAAATATTCAAAAAAAGAGTCCTTTGAACATTAAGAAAACAGTTTTGTTTAGTAAATTTGCAACGATTTAAGATTAAAATTCTGATAAAATGAAGATATTAGTATGTATCAGTAAGTCACCAGACACGACTTCAAAAATTGCATTCACAGATGGCAACACTAAATTCGATGAAAATGGTGTACAATACATTGTGAATCCTTATGATGAGTGGTATGCTTTGGTGCGTGCACTTGAGATTAAAGAAACAAGTGGAGGAAATGTGACTATCATCACTGTTGGAACAGCAGCTGATGACGCAGTGATTCGCAAAGCGTTGGCTATTGGAGCTGATGATGCAGTGAGAATTGACGCTGAAGCAACAGATGCCTATTTTGCTGCTGCTCAAATTGCAGCTTATGCAAAAGCAAACAATTTTGATCTTATTTTAACTGGTAAAGAAACAATCAATTACAACGGTTCGCAAGTTGCTGGAATGATCGCGGAAGAATTAGATCTTCCTTTCGTTTCTTTGGCTACGAAATTGGATGTAAACGGTTCAACTTTGCGTTTGGAGCAAGAAATTGTTGGTGGTTTACAAATCGTTGAAGCTAATTTACCTTTAGTGGTAAGTTGTGCTAAAGGAATGGCTGAGCAAAGAATTCCAAACATGCGTGGAATCATGGCCGCTAGAACAAAACCTTTGCAAATTGTTCCTGCTGTTGCAGTTGACGCTTTTACTGTGTATGAAAGTTACACCTTGCCAGATGCGAAAAAAGCGTGCACAATGATTGATCCAAACAACATGGATGAATTGGTTAATTTGTTACACACAGAGGCGAAAGTTATTTAATTATTAGACATTAGATAAAAGACTTGAGACAATAGATAAAAGACTTGAGACAATAGATAAAAGACTTGAGACATTAGACAAAAGACGTTAGACTTTAGAAATTCTTTTTAGTCTTAACATCCTAAAATCTTAATATCCTAAAGTCTAAAAAAATAAAAATATGAAAACATTAGTATACATAAACGGCAATCATGCGCATGCGAAGGCATCTTTTGAAGCGGTAACTTACGCTAAAAAATTAGGCGGTGAAGTGGTTGTCATTGCTTCTGGAAATGGAAGTGATTTAGCCAAATTGGGCGAATACGGTGCATCAAAAGTGATGGTTGACAAATCGTTAGACCACGCAGACGCACAACAAATTACGAAATTAATCGCTGCTGCTGCAGAAGCAACTGGCACTGAAGTTATTGTTTTTTCTCACGATTTAGTAGCAAAAGCTGTCGCTCCTCGCCTTTCTGTAAGATTGAAAGCAGGTTTGATTTCTGGTGCGATTGCTTTGCCTGAAACTTCAAACGGATTCTCTTGCAAAGTGAACGTTTTTTCTGGAAAAGCTTTTGGTTTGGTATCTGTGAAAACAGCCATCAAAATCATTTCTTTACTTCCAAATTCAATTCAGCCAGAATTGAACGGTAGCGCTTGTGCAGTGGAAGATTTCAACGGAAACGTTGGTGCTGCTTCAATCAAAATCATCGACACTAAAATTCCTGAAGGAAACATTCCTTTGCCAGAAGCTGAATTGGTAGTTTCTGCTGGGCGTGGTTTGAAAGGTCCAGAAAACTGGGGAATGATTGAAGATTTAGCTAACAGTTTAGGCGCTGCAACAGCTTGTTCTCGACCAGTAGCAGATATTGGCTGGAGACCTCACCATGAGCATGTTGGTCAAACAGGTGTTGCCATTCGTCCAAATTTATACATCGCAGTGGGTATTTCTGGTGCGATTCAGCATTTAGCAGGTGTGAACGGTTCTAAGGTAATTGTGGTTGTAAACACAGATCCTGAAGCGCCATTTTTCAAAGCTGCTGACTACGGAATTATTGGAGATGCGTTCGATGTAATCCCAAAATTAAACGAAGCTGTTAAAAAATTCAAAGCTGCACATTAGTAAGTTCGCTTAGAATCATTACTTTTACATCGATATAGAAATTAGGGAAGCAGCATTTGCTTCCCTAATTGTTTCTAAACTATTCAGAAACAGGATCTAAAAGCATGGACAAAGTAAAACTCGAAATCGTTGGATTATCTTACAGCCAAACACAATCAGGGGCATACGCCTTGGTTTTGGCTGAAGTTGGTGGAAAAAGAAGCTTACCTATCATTATTGGTGGATTTGAGGCGCAAGCAATTGCGATCGAATTAGAAAAAATGACCCCTACTCGACCGTTAACACACGATTTATTTAAAAGTTTTGCGCTTTCTTTCGGTATCAAAGTGAAAGAAATCGTCATTTACAATTTGAACGAAGGTATTTTCTACGCCAAATTGATTTGCGAAAAAGATGGTCAATTGAGTGAAATCGACGCGCGTACATCAGATGCAATTGCACTGGGAGTTCGATTTAAATGTCCAATTTATACCTATGAAAATATTTTGGCCAGCGCGGGAGTTGAATTAGATGAAAACAGTGACTTTGCTTCAGATTTGGAAGATGAACTTGAAAAAAAACCTGCTGAAAATTCATTGAACAGCTTGAGTATTGACGAACTGCAACAAAAACTCAATGCTGCACTCGAAGATGAGGAATATGAATTGGCGTCTAAAATCAGAGACGAAATTTCTAGACGAAGCGAAAATTAAACTATAACCGAATTTGAACATCATCCTATGGAACGTTTTACAGGTATTATCGGAATTATTGTAATCCTTGGGATTGCATTTTTGGTTTCAAACAATAGAAAAAGGATTAATCTACGATTGGTATTCAGTGGTCTTGCATTGCAAATTTTAATCGCTGTTTTGGTTCTTAAAGTTCCACCAGTAAAAAGTTTCTTTCAGACCTTGGGAAAAGGAATGCAACACATTGAAGAGTTCGCAAGAACCGGTGCAGCTTTCGTTTACAGTGGTATTTCAACGGAAAATGAAGTTTATAATGCAAGAATCTTAAAATCAGATACAATTGTTGCAGAAGATGGAAGAAAAACCATTCACCTGTCTGCAATCTACGGTGGTCCAAAAGATGAAAAATTAACACCTTTGGTTTACAAAGCTGATTCGCCCAAAATTCATTATGATTATCAATTAGTCACCTTTAACGAAAAAACGCAAAAAGCAGATGGAAAAATTCCGATTTATTTTGTGAAAGGTGTACCAAAAATTCAAAGTGACTTTGCACGAAGCGGTTTCGTTTTCGCTTTCAATATTACAGCAACAATCATTTTGGTTTGTATACTCGTTGCTATTCTGTATCACATCGGTTTTATGCAGCGCATCGTTTCAATTATCGCTCGTGCAATGAACACCATCATGCGAGTAAGTGGCGCAGAAGCTTTGAGTAACGTTGCAAGTGCATTCGTTGGTCAAGTGGAAGCGCAAGTAATGATTCGACCTTACCTCAAAGGAATGACCAAAAGTGAATTACTCGCTTCTATGAGTGGAAGTTTGGCCTGTATAGCTGGAGGGATTTTAGTTGTTTACACCACGATGGGAGCACCGGCAGAATATCTAATTGCCGCAAGTTTGATGGCTGCTCCAGGCGCTTTGATTATTTCAAAAATCATCTATCCTGAAACGGAAGAATCTCAAACCATGGGAACCGTGAAATTGGAAGTCAAAAAAGAACATGTAAACTTGATTGACGCGATTAGTCACGGTGCTACAGACGGTTTCAAAATCTCGATGAATGTAATCGCCATGTTGATTGGTTTCTTGGCATTGATTGCCATGATCAATTGGATGTTTGGATTAATTAATCCAGGATTGACATTGGACGTGATTTTTGCCAAAATTTTCTATCCGATGGCTTGGAGTATGGGTGTTCCTGCGCAAGACGTCAACAATGTGGCAACACTTTTAGGACAAAAATTGACAATCAATGAATTCGTAGCTTTCAAAAATTTGACAAGCGATGCCATTCCGGTTTACAGTGAGAAAGCAAATTTGATTGCAAGTATCGCGATTTGTGGTTTTGCAAATTTCAGCAGCGTTGGAATGCAAATCGGTGGAATTGGTGCATTGGCTCCAGAAAGAAGAGCAGATCTAGCGAAACTAGGAATGCGTGCATTGTTAGCTGGTACGCTTGCGTCATATCTTTCTGCGACAATTGCAGGGATTCTTTTTTAAGATTGAGTGCATAAATGCTATGAGTTTGCCTTCAGCAGAATTCGATTTTTAGAGTAATAGTGAAACAAATAAATCTTTGATGAAAAGGTTTACTGTGTACTCTAAAAATAGAAAAAAAACTGCAGCCGATTTTTGATACTATCTGGTGGAAAAGGATTTTTTCAATCAATTCGAAATATAGCGATATTTCGTTTTTAACCACATTGATCGAAAGACGTACTGATTTTTAAAACTCTATTCGAAATATTGCAATATTTGATTTCCGAAGTTTTGCATGATTCATTCGAAATATAGCGATATTTCATTTTTAACCACATTGATCGAAAGACGTAACAATTTTAAAATTTCATTCGAAATATTGCAATATTTGATTTCCCAAGTTTTGCATGATTCATTCGAAATATAGCGATATTTCATTTTTAACCACATTGATCGAAAGACGTATTGATTTTAAAATTCCATTCGAAATATTGCAATATTTGATTTCCGAAGTTTTGCATGATTCATTCGAAATATAGCGATATTTCATTTTTAACCACATTGATCGAAAGACGTAACAATTTTAAAATTT
>JBFYPS010000233.1:0-7500 GCA_041303135.1 Crocinitomicaceae bacterium
GTTCCCAAGCAGTGCCGCAAACGCCTCTTCCTTTGGCGATTCTTGTGCAGGCAACCGAACCTTGAAAAGGGCCAAGTACCAATTCATCGTTTTTCACCCAATAAAATCCGACCCAAAAATACCCGAAAGTTTCTTTTAATCCAGCAGCGAGATTTCCCAAATTGGCTACGCAATCTGCTTCACCAGCAATCAACGCTTGCAATTGTGGAAGTAACGTTTCGTATTTTTCCGTTTTGGAATTTCCCTGAATCAATAAATCTTCTGCCATCGTTTTTGAATTAGAACAAAGATAGGATTTATATATTTTAATTTGATGAAACAAAAATTTGTTCTAGATACTTTCAGAATGAAAGTAGCTTTATTTGAGATTGAAAATCAGCTAATAAAACCAAAAAATATTGATTGAAAGTTTGACATTCTAAAAATTTAGCGTAATTTCATTCTATTCAAAACCATTATTACATGTTAGAAAAAATTCTCCTTGACAAAGTTTTGTTTCTCGATATAGAAACAGTTCCACAACACCAAACCTTTGATGAAATGAGTCCTGAGGGGCAAAAATTGTACGACCAAAAAACGAAATTTTTACAAAAAGAAACAGATGCAGAAGGCGTTTATGACCGCGCGGGAATTTATGCTGAATTCGGAAAAATCATTTGCATATCTGTTGGTTTTGTTCATGAAACGCGCACCGGAAGAGAAGTTCGTTTGAAATCTTTTTACCACGATGATGAAGAAACGCTGTTAAAGCAATTTGTCAAATTGTTGGAAGATCGATACAACACGCCTTATCACATTTTATGCGGACACAATGCGAAAGAATTTGATTTTCCTTTTATATGTAGAAGATTATTAATCAACGGAATGAGACTTCCAAGCATTTTAGATATCGCAGGGAAAAAACCTTGGGAAATTTCTCATTTGGATACCATGGAATTGTGGAAATTTGGAGATTACAAAGCCTATACATCCTTAGCGCTTTTGTGTCACATTTTCAATATTCCAACGCCAAAAGATGATATTTCAGGGGCAGATGTAGCCCGAGTTTATTACGAAGAAAAAGATTTAGAGCGTATCAAAGTTTATTGTGAAAAAGATGTGGTAGCTTTGATTCAATTATTTTTAAGAATGCGTGGCGACGCGCTAGTGGATGAATCTTCAATTGTATATAGTCATGCGTAAAATTATTTTTCTTTTCAGTGCAGCTTTTTTAGTGTTAGTCACTTCTTGTCAGACAATTACCACTTCCAAAGTATTGGATACAGAGATGTTTGAATTCATGCATGGAGGTAAAATTATTTCATTGCCAGTCGATTTGGTTGAAATCAGAATCAGTAAACGCAGAGGAAAATTGTTTAGTGGTAGAGATGTAACTTTTGAATATGCATTTGCTTTGAAAACCCAACAGAGAAAAACTTTGATGCAATACACTTGCAGGGAAGATTCTGAAATTGATTGGTTTATCAGTCAGTTGAAAATCAAAAGATCGAAGGATCGAAGTCATTTTGCAATCGGAATTGGGAATAAAACAGCAGCTATTTTTGATGTTTTCAACAAGCAAAGTTTCGTTTCCTATTCCAAATTTTCAGATGGAAAAGACAAGATTTATGATTTCAAGACACTAGATTTAAATAATTTAAAATCACCAAGAAAAGCCATTTTAGACCACCTTTCTGGCTACAAAACCTTAGAAAATTTGGATGACAAAGTGCTGGTTGATATTTTATGCAGTGTTTCTCCTGATGATGAATTGAATCGTGAAGCTTCGTATATGTTGATTGATAAAGAATTGAATGATCTTTCTGCTGCTAACGAAGATAGAATTATTGAGCATTGCAGAAAATCACCAAAATGGAGAAGAAATATTCTTTTGGAGATGAGGCAATCGCGCGGTGATATTCCTGTAGAGTCTTACATTCGATGGTTAGAAAAATTGGTTGGAAAATCGGGAATTGAGCAAGAAGACCAATTAAGATTGAAGGAATTTAATCAAAATGGCAACATTGACTATTTTTCAATTCGGTTAGACTATGGAAATTTTCCAGTCAATAAGTCGATTAGAAAATCGTTCAAGGAAGGATTAGAAAAGATGGTTTATGATGTTTGTGAGTTGCCAAAAAGCGGTCAAGAAGACATGATTGATAAAATCAAATTATTGAAAGATCTTGGAGAAAATAATTGTTTTTCTACATTTTTAGATTCCTACAGAAAATCGGGCTGTATCAGGGAATCAATTCATGAATTTAATAATTCATTCATGTTTTTAAGTGATTTGAATTCAACTGAAACTAGACTTTGGGTTGATTTTGTTTATGAAAATTTTGATAAAATTGCGCCTTCAGAACGAAGTTGGGATTATGATCGAATTGAAGACGAACTTTCTTGTCAACAGAGAAGAGATTTGTTAACAAGATATAAATCAGATATTGATATTTTCGATGATATGACTATACCATCTTGTAACTAGAAAAATAAACTAAAAAAAGCGTGGAAAACTCAAAATCCACGCTTTTTTTTGTTTCCAATTAAAATTTCCAATCGTGTTGGTCTAATTCGGAAACGCAAGCTGTTAGCAAGTCAATACTTGCTTGAATGTCAGATTTATTGGCCATTTCAATAACCTGATGCAAATGTCGCGTCGGAATTGAAACAGCTCCAGCAATCGAACCACCTTGTGTCATTCGTTGAATTCCGGCAGTATCTGTTCCACCAGCGGTCAAAATTTCTGGTTGCCATTTAATTTGGTGTTTGTCGGCAGTGTTTTTCATAAATTCTACCATTCTGTAATCACAAATCGTAGAAGCATCCATGATTTTAATCGCAGTTCCTTCGCCCAATTTAGTAATCATTTCGTGTGCAGCTGCTCCTGGTAAATCGAAAGCAATTGTCGTATCTAATCCAAATCCAAAATCAGGGTTAATTTTTAATGCAGAAACATTTGCACCACGCACACCAACTTCTTCCTGAACAGTAAAAACGCCATAAATATCGTAAGGAACTTCTTTTCCTTTCAGGTTTTTAAACATTTCAATCAAGATGAAAACCGCCAAACGATTGTCCAAAGATTTTGAATTTACGCATTGACCCATTTCGATGAATTCACGTTCGCGTGTCACAGAATCACCAATTTTTACCAAATCTTTGACTTCTTCAGGCGTCAAACCAGTATCAATGAAATAGTCAGATAATTTGGCCACTTTGTTGCGCTCATCTTGGGTCATCACGTGAATCGGTTTGGAAGCCATTACGCCAATAACGTCTTTTTTCCCATGAATGATGACGCGTTGCGCGGTTAACGTTTTAGGGTCAAAACCGCCTAAGGTGTGAAAACGGATAAATCCTTTGTCGTCAATGTGCGTTACCATGAATCCAATTTCGTCCATGTGTGCACCAATCATCACTTTTTTGTCAGCTTTTCCTTTTTTGATGGCGTAAACATTGCCCATGTTATCCACTTCAACTTGGTCAACCAAACCTTCTAATTCTTCCAAGACCAAGGCACGCACTTTTTGTTCAAATCCAGGTGCGCCTGGTGTTTTACATATTTTCGCGAGTAAATCGATGTTCAAACTCATACTTTTTCAATTTTGAAATCGCAAAGTAAAACAAAGTTTTGAATTTAATTAGCAAAGAATGTTGAACGGTCAACTATGAAATTGAATTAGAAAAATTGGATGATAAATTAATTGTCATTTCCTTATTTCATCAAAAGTTGATTGATGATTTTTCATCGCTTCTTGCCAACCATAAGGGAATATGGCAAACTCATTTTCAATTAAATCTTCGATAATTGTTTTCACATGGTTTTGAATCTCCTGAGGAAGTGAATAAAAAGCCATATCAACTTGGGTGTTGCGTTCAAAATCTAAAATGCCATTTTGATGTCTGATCCAGATTTTTTTGTTTTGATTAACAATTAAAATCTTAATTCTTCCATCGTCATAACCATTTATCCCAAAAGTGCCATAAACAATTATTGGGTCTATTATTTTGTCTTGATTTAAATCGGAAATGGTTAAATATTTTGTCCAAAACCATATGTTTTCTTCACCTTCTAATTCTTGGTTTTCTTTTCTACAAAAATCCTTGATTTCCCAATTCAAGGCTAATTTCCCATTTTTTCTATTGAAAGAATAGGCTTTTATTTGTGTGTTTGGCGGCGCAATGGTGTCGTAAAAGCGACTTGTATTTGATTCAGTGAGCACCAATAACGCAGTGTCTTCCTGTTGCTTGTATTGGTAAACCTTGAAAATAGGAAGGTCAATTTTAAAGAAAGTTTGGATGCTGTCGTTGAAAATTAATTCTACCTCTTCATTTGGTAAACTTGCAGGCTTATTCTGCGCAAATTTGTTTGATTGACAAAAAGTTGACAAAGAAAAAAAGAGAAAGAAGGCGATTGAAATTTTAATTTTTCCCATGGTTTTTAGATTACCTTTTCGATTTAAAAAAAGACTTCATCAATTCACTGCATTCATTTTCCATGATTCCGTTTGAAATCAATGTTTTTGGATGATAAATGCTTTCACCTAATTTTCCAGCGCCACGTTTTTCGTCTCTTGCTGCAAAAACGACGCGGTCGATTTGAGACCAATACAAAGCACCTCCGCACATCACACAAGGTTCTAAAGTGACAAAAAGTGTGCATCCATGCAAATATTTTCCGCCCAAGGAATTGGCAGCAGCTGTGATTGCTTGGATTTCTGCATGCGCCGTGACATCGGTCAATTGTTCTGTCAAATTGTGGGCACGCGCAATGATGTGATTATTCGCAACAATCACCGCACCAACTGGAACTTCGCCCATTTCAAAAGCTTTCATCGCTTCTTGGTAAGCTTGTTTCATGAAATATTCGTCGTTATAGGGTGTAATCATTGGTGCCAAATTTTGATTCAAAAGTAGAAATTTTAAAGGAATCAAGTGTCATTCATAGAATTGCTAAATCAATATTTCATAAATCATTTTTCAAACCTTATCTTTGCAATCTCAAATTCAATAAAATGTATAGATCTCACACATGCGGCGAATTGCGCGCAAATCATATCGGAAACAAAGTTACCTTGGCTGGATGGGTTCAGCGCTCAAGAGATTTAGGTGGAATGACTTTCGTAGATTTACGTGACCGTTATGGTATTACACAATTGGTTTTCAACTTGGAAGAGAATGAAGCTTTGTGTATGCAAGCCCGCAAATTAGGTCGTGAATTTGTGATTCAAATTGAAGGCGGCGTCATCGAGCGTTCGAGCAAAAATGCCAATATGCCAACAGGCGATATTGAAATCGTAGTGGAGAAATTGACTATTTTGAACGCAGCCAAAACGCCTCCTTTTACCATCGAAGACGATACAGACGGTGGAGAAGAATTGCGTGCGCAATACCGTTACCTCGATTTGAGAAGAAATCCAGTGCAACAAAAATTGCGTTTGAGAAACAAAGTAGCTTTAGAAACAAGAAAATATTTGGACGGACAAGATTTCTTGGATGTTGAAACTCCGTACTTAATCAAATCAACGCCAGAAGGAGCACGCGATTTCGTGGTTCCAAGTCGCATGAATGAGGGAGAATTTTACGCGTTGCCGCAATCTCCGCAAACATTCAAACAATTGTTGATGGTTTCAGGATTTGACCGTTACTACCAAATCGTGAAATGTTTCCGTGACGAAGATTTACGTGCAGACAGACAACCAGAATTCACACAAATTGACTGTGAAATGGCGTTTGTGGAGCAAGAAGATATTTTGCAAACTTTTGAAGGTTTGATCAAACACTTGTTTCAAGAAGTGCGTGGAGTTGAATTTGAAGGTGCTTTCCCAAGAATGACTTATGAGGAAGCGATGGAAAAATATGGTTCAGACAAACCAGACATTCGCTTCAATTTAGAATTTGTGTATTTGACTGATTTGGTTCAAAACAAAGGTTTTTCGATTTTCGATGCTGCTGAATCAGTAATAGCTATCAATTGCCAAGATTGTTCGGAATACACACGCAAGCAATTGGATGCGTTGACGGACTGGGTGAAACGTCCACAAATTGGCGCAACAGGTTTGATTTACTTGAAATGCAATCCAGATGGAACATTCAAGTCTTCAGTAGATAAATTCTATTCGCAAGAAGATTTGGCGCAATGGGCAGAACGCGCTGGCGCTGTAGCGGGAGATTTGTTATTAGTACTTTGTGGCGGATTGGAAAAAACGCGCAAACAAATGAATGAATTGCGTTTGCACATGGGAAATGAATTGGGATTGAGAAATCCGAATGTTTTCAAACCTTTGTGGGTATTGGATTTCCCGTTGTTAGAATGGGACGAAGAAAATGAGCGCTACCACGCGATGCACCATCCATTTACTTCTCCAAAACCAGAAGATTTTCATTTGATTCAAACGGAGCCAGGAAAAGTTCGCGCCAATGCCTACGATTTAGCCATGAATGGCGTGGAATTGGGCGGAGGTTCGATTCGTATTCACGACCGTGAGTTGCAATCGCGCATGTTTGATTTATTAGGATTCACCAAAGAAGAAGCGCAAGCACAATTTGGTTTCTTAATGAATGCTTTTGAATATGGCGCTCCACCACACGGAGGTTTGGCATTCGGTTTAGACCGTTTGGTTGCTACGATGGGCGGATCAGATTCAATTCGTGATTACATCGCTTTCCCAAAAAACAATTCAGGGCGCGATGTGATGATTGATGCACCTTCGCCATTGGATGAGAAACAATTGAAAGAATTGCATATTAAGTTGAATGCTTAATCGCAAAAAAGTATAGTATTATTGAAAGGGTCGGATTATTTCTGACCCTTTTTTCATTCCAACAAAACGCCACGAAAATTTATCAATTCAAATATGTCAAAATCCATTTAGCACTGGGGATTTTTGACAATTGTGTTTTGGTCAAAATCAATTCAAAAGCCTGCGATTCGCCTTCAAAAAAGTACAATTTGATGCCATTTGGATGAAAGGAAAACTGATTAACACCGCCGAACAGCACATCGGGTTTATTGCAATCAATTTTGATATCCGGATTTTCTTGAATCGCCTCTAAAATTTGCTTTTGATAAATAGGACTCAATGGATTAAAAAGATCTGAAAAAACGATTCTTTTGTTGGATCCATCGTTTTTGAAAATCCAGTTTGCCAATTCTAAAGCACCTGATGAACCATCGCTACCAATTCCGTAATCCAATTGAACAGTCGGAGGTTGCGTAATGCTAAGGGTCATTGCCTTGGAAGAGAGAAATTCCGCTTTAAAATATTTTGAAGGATCATAACTCGAGCCACGGACACCATTGATAACAGCACTTTTATTTCCTTGAATTTGGCTCCAATACGTTGGATAGAAAAAATCATATACCAAGTTTTTATGGGAATTCAGTAGTTGTTTCTGTTCGTAGGCGCATTGAATATTGAAATAATAGTAGTTAGTTGGTTCAGTCCAATTGTTCATTAATATTTCCTTTTTTGAAAGTGAAACTTTGTTTCCATCTTTGTCGAAACAAAAAGATTG
>JBFYPS010000234.1:0-6915 GCA_041303135.1 Crocinitomicaceae bacterium
TAAGAATCCTTGTGTGTAAGTCAATTCTTCTTCCAATTTCGCGCGTTCTGCATCTAAATCAATGTTATCACCAAAAGGAATGAAGTATTCATTTGAATTTACCAAGAAAGAATAGGCATTATTGATTTTCTCACTTACATATTCCAATTGACTCAAATTCCCCATTTTGACAATCACTGAATCAAAACTTGCGTCAGATTCTTGGTTTTTCTTCACAAATAAATCCATTTTGATTTTCGTCGCGATGTTATTTTGTTTGCGAATATTTCTAATGTTGGTGATGATTTCTTCCGCTTTCGTGAATTCCGTCAACACTTTTTCATCTTTTTTCTCAATCGTTGGCCATCCAGCAATGATGATATCTTCACCTGCTTTTCTTTCTCTAATTAAATGCCAGATTTCTTCTGCGATAAATGGCGTGAAAGGTTGAATGATTTTCAAAATTTTCTCGAAAAATCCTTTCGTAGCCTCCAATGTCAACGCGTCAATTGGTTGTTCATAACCAGGTTTGATCATTTCTAGATACCAAGAACAGAAATCGTCCCAAACCAATTTGTAAGTAGACATCAACGCTTCAGAAATTCTGAATTTATCGAAAGAATCATTGATTTCAGCCAATTGTTGGTTGAATTTTGTCTCAAACCACTCGATTGCTTTGATAGAAGCTTTTGGTTGTTCAATGTCGCGCACTTCCCAATTGCTCACCAAACGGAAGGCATTCCAAATTTTGTTGGTGAAATTTCTTCCTTGCTCACATTGACTGGTATCGAAAGGCAAGTCATTTCCAGCTGGAGAAGAAATCAAAATTCCCATTCTCACGCCATCTGCACCAAATTTTTCAACCAATTCGATTGGATCTGGAGAATTTCCAAGCGATTTAGACATTTTACGGCCTAATTTATCGCGCACAATTCCTGTGTAATACACATTTTTGAAAGGAATATCTCCCAAGTACTCATATCCAGCAATAATCATTCTCGCCACCCAGAAAAACATGATTTCTGGTGCCGTCACTAAATCATTGGTTGGATAGTAGTATTTAATCTCTTCATTGCCTGGACGAGTCAATCCGTTGAAAACCGAAATTGGCCACAACCAACTTGAAAACCATGTATCCAAAACATCTTCGTCTTGTTTTAATTCAGATGCAGCAATTGTTCTTCCAGTTTTTTCTGATGCAATAATAATCGCTTCTTCAATCGTTTTCGCTACAACATAATCATTCGCACCAGTTCCAAAATACCATGCAGGAATTTGATGTCCCCACCAAAGTTGACGAGAAATACACCAATCCTTCACGTTTTCCATCCAATGGCGATAGGTATTTTTGAACTTTTCAGGATGAAAATTGATATTTCCATTCATTACATTGTCCAATGCAGGTTGTGCCAATTCTTTCATGCTCACAAACCACTGTAAAGACAATTTTGGTTCAATTACTGCGTCTGTTCTTTCAGAAAAACCAATTTTATTGATATGGTCTTCAGTTTTCACCAAGTAACCTTTGTCATACAATTCTTTTTCAATCGCTTTACGTACGTCAAAACGATCTTGACCTGCATAATGCAAACCTAATTCGTTCAAAGTTCCATTGTCGTTGAAAATATCCAGCGTTTCTAAATTGTGTTTTTTTCCAAGTTCGTAATCGTTTGTGTCATGCGCAGGTGTAACCTTCAAACAACCAGTTCCAAACTCCATATCCACGTATTCATCTTGGATAATTGGAATCACTCGATTTGAAATTGGAACGATAGCGCTTTTACCATGTAAATGTTTGAAGCGATCGTCGTTTGGATTGATACAAATTGCAGTATCACCCAAAATAGTTTCTGGACGAGTCGTAGCAATTGTTAACCATTCATCTTCGCTACCTGAAATTTTATATCGAACGTAAAATAATTTTGAATTAACTTCCTTGTGAATTACTTCTTCGTCAGAAAGTGCAGTCAATGCTTCAGGGTCCCAATTGACCATTCGAACGCTTCGGTATATTTTACCTTTTTTATATAGGTCGATAAAAACATCCAAAACGGATTGTGAATATTCGGGATCCATTGTGAAGCTAGTTCGTTCCCAATCACAAGAGCAACCTAATTTTTTCAACTGCTCTAAAATGATCCCCCCATGTTTGTCTTTCCATTCAAAAGCATGCTTCAAAAATTCGTCACGTGTAAGATCAGATTTTTTGATTCCTTCCTTGCGTAATTTTTGAACAACTTTGGCTTCAGTTGCAATTGAAGCGTGATCCGTTCCCGGAACCCAACATGCATTTTTGCCAAGCATTCTTGCACGGCGAACCAATACATCTTGAATCGTATTATTCAACATGTGACCCATGTGTAAAATTCCTGTTACGTTTGGCGGAGGAATGACGACGGTATAAGCTTCGCGACCATCAGGTTCAGAATGAAAATAACCTTTTTCCATCCAGTAAGCATACCATTTTTCCTCTGCCTTAACAGGCTCATACATTTTTGGGATTTCCATGATTTTTGTAAATTTTTGAGTGTAAAGATAAGGAGAATTTTGCTAAAGTGTATTTGGGAATTTTTGGAAGTTGTTAGTCAAAAATTGGATGACTCATGAAGAAACAAATCTTGATTTTTTGGATAGAGATTTTTAGATTCTCAAAGTATGATTTTGAGAATTAATTGTGGCTAATCTTCTTCAATAATTTTTGCGCTCAGTTTTTTTATTTCTGATGCGATTTGAACCAAGTTGCTACAAAGTTCTAGTTGCTGATTGTTTACCTCTTCTGAAAGGCTTAAATTTATATTAAAATCTAATTCAAGTAAAGATTTAGTATAAGTACTATAACTTTCTCTCATTAAGTTTATTGACTTTCTTATTTCTCTAATTTCTTTGTCGCTAAATTGGGGGTTCGCTTCTTTCATAATAAATGAAATTGAGGCTATATTTGAAGCAAACAAATTGTTTAATAGAATGAACTTATTTGCTTCATTTACATGTTGTTGTTTTCTTTTAGGTTCGTTTAACATGCGTTGAAATGCGGAACTTAAGTTGGAAGTGCTTACATACATTTCTTTTCGTGCAAGTCTATATTCAAGTTGGGTGCTTAAATCGTCTGTTTTATAGTTTATTACACTTTTTAGATAAAGAATATTTTTACTGATCATTTCAGACATTATTTTTTTAATTTGAAAAGATTCCCAACTTGGAAGGATAAAATAACTTGCTAAAGAAGCGATTCCAGCGCCGATAAATGTGTCTAAAATTCTTTCTTTTACCAATAATATTTCATTGTTTTGACCGATAAAATCGAACATCAAAAGAATGAATGGGGTCATAAAAAATACGCTAACTACATATTTTATTCTGGCAAAACTGTAGGTCAAAATCATGAAAAAAAGCAGTAACCAAAATTTAAAATTGAGATCTTTTACGAAAAATAAAATCAAAATTCCGAGTAATCCACCGGCAACTGTACCGACAATTCTTTCATAATTTCGCTTTTTTGTTTGGCTAAAAGCAGGCTTTAAAATCACCAAAATGGTTAATAAAATCCAGTAGCTAAATTGTCCTGTGTAGAAATTTCTGGCAAAAATAAATGCGATTAAACACACAATTGCGACTCTAAATGAGTGTCTAAAAATGGAAGATTTGAAGGTTAAATTTTCTCTAAAAATTTTCCAATCGAGTTGATGATGGGTCGCCAAAGTGTGAATTTCTTTTCTTCGAGCATCAGGTACATTTGTTTTCGATTGATGATATGCGTACATTTTTTCCACTCGTTGAGACATGTTTCGCAAGTTCACTAAAATCTTTTTTAGACTTACAGTTTGGATTCCTTTTTGATCCAAAGCATCAATTTGAGACTTTATTCCAACCAATAAATCAGCGGTTAAAGGGATTCTTTTTGGTGTATCATGGTTATGAATGCACAAACCAATGTACTTCAATTCTTCACTTAAATTAAAGATTGTTTTTTGAAAATTGGTTAGAATTTTTGTTGAATCGTACTCTTTGTGCAGCTCATCATATTTTTGATGGCTTTCCATCGCATGCTCAAATAAATCAACAACATCGATAAATGACATAATCAATAAATTGCCTTGCGGACTAGAATCTTTGAGCAATTTTCTTGTTTTAAAAAGTATTTCTCTTACATTTTCTTGCGCTTGATTTACCAATATTTGTTGGTCAATAAGCGCTCTTTGATTGGTTTCAAGATTATTTTTAGTGTCATAAAAATCGCTTTTTATTTTGATGTATTTGGCAATTTCGAAAATGCATTCGCCTAACATTTGTTCTGCTGGTCGATAAGGTAAAACTTGAGTAAGTGTCATACTAAATAGCAAATACCAAATTCCTCCCGAAACCAAAAGAAGCGCATGAATCAGGGTTTGACTTGCATTTAAATGTTGGTCAATTCCAACAATCATTACCAATAGTGCAGCTATTCCAACCGAGGATGCGCGAGCTCCATATACTGTGAGCATCGAGAAAATGAAGCAGAAAATAGGGATTTCAAAAGCAAGTAAAACTCCGAATTTATTTGTAAATCCGATGATTATTGCCATGATAAATATGAAAACATTTGCTGCAATCATGGCGTTTCTTTTGTGTGAAATCGCACCTGGATTGTCTGTAATACTAACAAATAATGCGCCCAAAGAAATCGTTATTCCGATTTGAAGTTGGTCAATTTGATAACAAATAATGGAAGGTAAAATTACACCCAAAGTAATTTTGAGGCCATCGTAAAAGTACTGACTTAAAAGAAATTGTTTGAATTTTGAGACTGATTTTGAAATCGGCAATTGCATGTGCAAAGATAAGAATGAAGTTCCGAATTTGCTGGAAGTTAGCGGGATTTTTAAGTTTTGTTAACGTAGATTTTCAAATTATTTAAAGTTTTTTATTTAGAATGATTCTTTGTAAGAGAAAAGTTATATCTTTGTAATGTCCAAAAAAAGAACAGATGCAGCAACAAGTTTTACCGATTTCTCAGGATGTTTACAGTCAGTCAATGACTTGTGGGAATTGCAGTTGTGGAAAGAAAAAAGATTGTTGCAAGAAATACAAGAAAAAGGGCGTTCATTGTAAAAAATGTCCCAAATTGTAGTCAATTAAAATTCAATTATCTTTGAAAGGAAATACACTTTCAATGAGGATAATTATAGTCTTTTTGTTTCTTTCGATATTTAGAATCTCAGCGCAAAATGAGCGTAGATCGTTTGTTGGTGCAAGTTTTCAGTATAATTCCTTGGATTTTTTTCTAGCTTTAAATTATAGTAATCAAATTCGAAAATTTGATTTTAATGGAGGTTTAGGTGTAGGAATTAACCGTACATTTTTTCAGCAGAGATTATTCCCAATAATTTTAATTTCAGGAAGTTATAATTTTTTAAATCGACCAAAATTACAACTTGGACCGACAATCATTTTTCAAAGTAGTTTATTGAAAGTGAATAGCAAAACAGCTAATTTAAACTACTACAATCAACTTTCGGGAGGATATACTTTTGCATTTGGAAATAGGTTGAAAGTTTATCAATCAATATTTTATGGTTTCAATTTTGAAAGCTACTACAGTACTTTTTTGAATAAATACAATACTGTAAAGGGCTATAAATTTTCAGCTCAAATAGGATTGAAGTATGAATTATAGACTATTGTTTTTCTCCATTTTTATGTTTGCATGTGAAAAAAAAGAAGATTTTTCGGATGTGAAAATCATTGGACATGCTGCAAGTGGACTTGAAAATCAAAGTTCAATTTACCACGATAATTCGAAAGAAGCTGTTCATTTGGCATTAGAAACTGCAGGTTGTGATGGTGTTGAATTAGATATTCAACTGTCATTGTCCAATCATTTGTGGTTTTTTCACGATCAAACATTGGACATTGAAACCGTTAGTTCTGGCTGTATTCATTCCAAAAAGGATGAGGAATTAAATGCTATTTCTTACAAAACTTTGAAGAAAGAAAAGCTTTTGTCGCTTCAAAATTTACCGGTCAATTATTTTCAAAATAAAGTATTGATGTTAGACGTACGTCATTACGATTTATGTGAAAATAAAAATGTGGATGTATCGTTGTTTTTCAGTGAGATAGCAAATTTTGGTGATTTTTACAATGGAAATTTTGAAGTAAAAGTACTTTTAAGTAATCCTGAATGGTTGGAGAAATTCCAAGAATTGCCTTTTGAAATTTATTATTCGGGCGGCGATTTTGCGGAAATTTAGCAAAAATTGAGCATTTATAATTTCGATGGTATAGTTATTAAAAATGAATATATTTCACAAGAGCAAGTGAAAGAGTTGCAAGCAACAGGAAAAAAAGTGATTATCTTTGAAGTCAGATCACCTAAAGGAATTAAAAGTGCTTTAAAAAAGCATCCAAATTATTTAATGACTGATGATTTAAGAGCAACGATTATAGAGAAATATTGATGGCAAAAAAGAAATTTACCAATGTAGTTTATTCCACAAATCCAAATTTTCAATTTGAAGTGGAGGACGAAGAAACGGTTGATACTCTCCCGAAAAATCAACAAAAATTATATGTTTCTATTGACAAGAAACAACGAGCGGGAAAAGAAGTTACTTTAATAGAAGGATTTATTGGTTCAGATGATGACTTAAAAGACCTGGGTAAAATGCTCAAAAGTAAATGTGGCGTTGGAGGAACAGTGAAAGATGGCGAGATAATAATTCAAGGTAATTTTCGTGATAAACTAATGGAATTGTTATTGAAAGAAGGATATCAAGTTAAAAGAAAGGGGGGATAAAATCCTGATTCCGAAAATAAAACCAAAGGGAAAACCACTAACCCTGGAAATTATTTTTTTCGGAATCAGGAAATATTTTCAAACAAAACAAAATAATACCGAAAAATCTATAGTTCAAAAATATAATTTTTTTGTCGCTATATTTTAGCAAAAATCTTAAC
>JBFYPS010000235.1:0-2545 GCA_041303135.1 Crocinitomicaceae bacterium
AAATCAATTGCTTTTTGCAAATCGATCATCGGTTTGGAGTCTGCTGCTGGCGCCAAAATGTCCCAGAAAAGTGTGTGGTTGTAATGTCCGCCGGCATTGTTTCTGATTGCTTCAGATCTTCTGCTTGCATTCAACATCAATTGTTCAATTGTCAATTTTTCCAATTCCGTTCCTGCCAAAGCTTTATTCAAATTGTTGATATACGCTTGGTGGTGCTTGTCGTGGTGGATTTCCATCGTTTGTGCATCGATGTATGGTTCCAATGCTTTAACATCGTAATTTAATTTAGGTAAACTGTAAGGAGCCTGTGCCGAAGCCTGAACCGTTGCTGTTAGAGCAAAAGAAGCAAGCCAAAATTTGATTTTTTTCATGATAATTTGTTTTTGCGAACAAAGATAAAGCTTTCTGAATTAGGAAAGTTGTAAAATTTTGGGTGGGTGATGAAAGTCAGGAATTCAAATGTTTTGTAAATTATTAAGACTAGATTTAATTTATTACTAAATAAATTTTCTTTGGACATGGTAATTAAATCCATTTTTTGAATTTTTAATTGCAAAAAAAAATGCCAGAAACCATTGCTACTGACATTTTTATTCTTTTCAACTTTTCGCTAGTAAAGTTTCACTATGATCAGTCTACAATTGCTTGATTCTTCATTGTCATTGTGGTAGAAAATCATATATTTTCCATTGGGTGAGATTTGATAGCTTTGCAATGGTGTTATTGGAAATTTATAATTTACATCAGGAAAATTCACTGTTATTTGGTTTCCTGAAGGATCAAAGAAAAACAAACCATACGCTGTTTCAGTTCGTGTAATTGTAGATGTTCCTGTTATCTTTTTCTGTTCTTTGTGAAAGAAGTAATTTCCAACAAAGCCAATGTCACCAACCTGATTAATGATTATTTGCGAATTTTTTTCTTTAATTTGTTGACTGATAGATTGGTAAGTTTTGTTTATTTCTCCAGTTTTTAAATTGAAGTTTAGATAATTTTCATTTCCCTTGAAACAGGTAATATGTGGGAAACCACATGAACTTTTACTTGGATATGCGAAGGAGAGCTTAGAATCAAGGTCAAATCTTCTAACTAATTGATTAGTAGTTAAGTCATAGATTTCAAAATTAGCAGTAGAAGTTTTAGTACTTTCATTAAAAACGACGACCTCATCATTTCCAATAAAAGAATAAAAATCATTGTAAATATATGGAATTCTGCCGTTTGGAAGTTTTTGAACGGTAGATTTTCCAGTTGTTAAATCTGCAACATTCAATTCATTTTTCTTATATTCGATAAAATACAAGCGTTTACCATCTTTGGAAAATGTCATTTCTCCGTCAAAATAAATATCTGCTTTTACTGCAATAGAATGTTCTCCCGCTTTTTGTTTCAAAACATCTTCTGGTGCTGTTTTCCAATCATTTATTATCCTAACTTCTCCTTTTTTAACAATTACTGCTAACTGATTCACATTGTTAGGATTAACTACCACATAACCATTGTAAATGTACATATTGGTTTTTTTCATAGAAAATGTTTTCACAACACTTTTGCTTTCTACATCATAAACTACAAGTTTACCTTCCCATTCAGCATCTGAATTCACCATAAATAAGTATTTTCCATCTGGCGAAAACACCATGCTTTTATAGCTTAGCATAGGTGGTGACGATAGTTTTTCTGTATTTAAAATTTCCTTATCAATCACTGCATGCTGTTGAGGATTCATTGTTTGGGAAAAGGAATTCAATGTGACAATAGTCGACAACATAAATAATAGTACTTGTTTCATCTTTTTAGTATTTAAGAATTTATACACAAATCTACTCGCAGCAAAAAAGATAGTTCTAAGTAATTTTACGTAAACGAGAAAAATAATATGAATTATGATAAAAGATTGATTGGGGCTTTATGATGGCGATTTTGATTGAGGTTGTGGGTTGCCCTTGATAATCATTTGACTCATTTTGAAAAATGTAAAATTTCGCTTACTCTGTCAGGTTTTCAGCGTCGCCTTTGCGCGCTAAATTATTTGGGGGAGTGGACAATGGGAGTCTTGGTTTAGTATAACCTAGACAAAAAGCAAAAAATATTTAGAAAAACTGTTTTAGCAGTTAGAAAAACCAGCGATTGATTTTTTAAGAGTTAAAAATTAGTCAGGAATTCACTCCACAACCACTTCATCCAAAAAGATCCACGATCTTTCTCCAGCACTGATATGTCCTTCGGGACAAGTTTGGCGGTTTTTGATTACAAATTTAATCGCTTTGACTGGCGTGGAAGTTTTGAATTCCACAGTCATATTTTGCGTTAAATTTCCTTTTTTAGCAGGAGATACTGTGTTTTGAATCGTTCCGTTTGGTTTGAAATTGATTCCGTCTTCGGAGGTGAGAACTTGAAATTCTGTGGGGAAGAAAATCCAGGAATGTTCGTCTTGTAAGCAACTTACGGAGATTTTTCGAACGGTTTGTGGTTTTTCAAAATTCAAAATTCCTTTGGCGTCAACACCTTCAAACCCTTGCCAATCACCAGATCTGAAATCAGT
>JBFYPS010000236.1:0-12403 GCA_041303135.1 Crocinitomicaceae bacterium
GCATAAACGAACATTTAGTGATTTTCTGAACGGCTTTATTTAAATTTATTCTAAATAATAAAAGGAATCCAAAACGAAAATCGATAATATCATTAACATTCGGTATTTTTGTGTTCAAACAAACAAATTATGGAAATTTTAAGACACGCACATTCAGGTTTACGTTGGGTTGCTTTGTTGTTATTGGTTATAGCAATTTTCAACGCTTTATCGTCAAAGGGAAAAGGGAAATATGAGAAAAAAGACAAAATGCTGAATTTATTCGCAATGATCTTTTTGCATATCCAATTGCTCATTGGATTGGTTCTTTATTTCACCAGTTCAAAAGTAAACTTCATGGAAGGTTGGATGAAAATGAAAGCCTACCGTTTTTTCGGTTTAGAGCATTTATTGATCATGATTATCGCCATTGCAGTGATTACAATCGGTAGAAAGAAAGCGGAAAACGCTTCGAATATTGCTGTAAAACATGGAACAATTGTGAAATGGTTTACCATCGGATTGATTTTAATTTTGGCTGGAATTCCTTGGCCATTTAGAGGATTTGGAACAGGATGGTTTTAAGATTTTTTGCCATTGGAATCTTACTTTTCCTCGCAAGCTGTGGTTCAGGAGAAGTGAAATCAATTGAAAACACAGAAGATGTTGCTTCAGTTGAACCAAAATCGCTTTACATTTTGCATTGCGAAGCGTGTCATGGATTGGACGGAAAAAAAGGAAGTTCTGGCGCTGCAAACTTGGCAATCAGTAAACTTTCAGACGCTGAAATTAAAAATGTCATTTCTAACGGAAACGAAAAAGGAATGATGCCTTACAAGGATATTATCACCAATGAAAAAGACCTCAATGGTTTGGTTGAATTTGTTAAAACCCTAAGAAAATAGATGGAAGAAGGACATGTAATGGTTGATGCGGTAGAAGAAACATGTGTTCTTGTGGGTATCATCACGCAATCTATTTCTGAGGAACAAGCCAACGAATACCTCGACGAACTGGAATTTTTGGCTGAAACGGCTGGTGCAACAACACAACGAAAATTTTTGCAAAAAATGCCCATCGCCAATCCAAAAACCTTCGTTGGAAAAGGAAAATTGGAAGAAATTCGCGAATATGTGAAAGCGAAAGACATCGAATTGGTCATTTTTGACGACGAACTTTCGCCTTCTCAATTGCGCAACATTGAACGCACCTTGGAATGCAAAATCTTGGATCGAAACATTTTGATTCTTGATATTTTCGCCAGTCGTGCGCGAACATCTCATGCCAAAACGCAAGTTGAATTGGCACAATTGCAATACATGTTGCCACGCTTGACCAGAATGTGGACCCACTTGGAACGTCAAAAAGGAGGAATTGGATTGCGTGGACCGGGTGAATCTCAAATCGAAACCGACCGTCGAATCATTCAAACAAGAATTTCTTTGATGCGCGAAAAATTGAAAGACATTGACAAACAAATGTCGATTCAGCGCGGAAACAGAGGTCAACTGGTGCGTGTTGCTTTGGTGGGTTACACCAACGTCGGCAAAAGTACTTTGATGAATTTACTGAGTAAATCTGAAGTTTTTGCTGAAAACAAACTTTTTGCGACACTCGACACAACCGTGCGCAAAGTGGTTATCGAAAATTTACCATTTCTCTTGACCGACACCGTTGGATTTATCAGAAAATTGCCACACCAATTGGTTGAATCTTTCAAATCGACGTTGGATGAAGTGCGCGAAGCAGATTTATTGATTCACGTCATTGACATTTCACATTCGACTTTCGAAGATCAATACCACGTGGTAAACGAAACCTTGGCAGAAATCGACAAAACTGAAAAACCAGTGATTTTGGTTTTCAATAAAATCGACGCATTCGAATACATCGAAAAAGACGAAGACGATTTATCTCCACGAACTGCCGAAAATATGTCTTTGGACGAATTGAAACGCACTTGGATGTCGAAAATGAACAACAAAAATTGCGTTTTCATCTCAGCCGAAAACAAAGAAAACATTGAAGATTTGAAAAGTGTGATCTACGAAGAAGTCAAACGCATTTTTCAAATTAGATATCCTTATAACCACTTTTTGTTTTAAGAGGATTTAGTCTTCACTCAATGATAACTTATTATTAGTTTTGTACTTTGAAAAAAATGTAAATTCATGGAACTTCTCGAAAAAAGAATGATTCAATACGACCGTACAGGTTTTGAAGATCAGGAATTAATTTCTATCTATAAATCCATTCTTAAACCCCGCTTAATTGAAGAAAAAATGCTCATCTTGCTGCGCCAAGGGAAAATCTCGAAATGGTTTTCTGGTTGGGGGCAAGAGGGAATTTCTGTAGGCTCGGCCTTGGGAATGAATGACGATGAATATTTATTGCCGATGCACCGAAACTTGGGGATTTTTACCACGCGAGGCATTCCTTTGAATCGTTTATTCGCGCAGTTTCAAGGAAAAATGTCAGGTTTTACCAAAGGAAGAGACCGCTCTTTCCACTTTGGTACCAACGAATACAAAGTGGTCGGCATGATTTCTCACTTGGGTCCACAATTGGGAATCGCTGATGGAATTGCCTTGGCTTCCAACTTGAAAAACGAAAAAAAAGCAACGCTTGTTTTCACGGGCGATGGTGGCGCAAGTGAAGGAGATTTTCACGAAGCATTGAACGTGGCTGCAGTTTGGGATTTGCCAGTAATATTCGGAATCGAGAACAACGCTTGGGGACTTTCAACGCCGAGCAACGAACAATTTAGATGCAAACAATTCATCGACAAAGGCATCGGCTATGGCATGGATGCTTTTCAAGTGGATGGAAACAATATTTTGGAAGTAATTTCAACCGTTAGAAAAATCGCAACTTCCATTCGCCAAAAACCAAGACCATTTTTGTTAGAATTCATGACTTTCAGAATGCGTGGTCACGAAGAAGCTTCAGGAACGAAATATTATCCTGAAGGAATTCAAGATTTGTGGGCGAAAAAAGATCCTGTTGTCAATTATGAAATGTATTTGAGAGAAATCAACGTGTTGAACGACGAATTGGTCAATCAAATCACAGCAGATATCAAACAAGAAATTCAAGACGGTTTGGATTTGGCTTTTGCTGAAGGAGCAATCGTTCCAAATACTGAGGACGAAGTAAATGATTTATTTGCGCCTTTCGATCAAAAAATCATCGAACCAGCTTCGGATAAAAAAACAGAAAAACGCTATATCGACGCCATTCAAGATGGTTTAAAACAATCGATGCAAAAATATCCTGAATTGATCATCATGGGGCAAGATGTTGCCGAATATGGTGGTGTTTTCAAAATCACAGAAGGTTTTGTGGAAGAATTTGGCAAAGCTAGGGTTCGAAACACACCCATTTGTGAATCCGCCATTGTTGGTGCAGGTTTGGGATTATCTATCGCAGGAATGAAAGCCGTTGTAGAAATGCAATTCGCTGATTTCGTGACTTGTGGATTCAATCAAATTGTCAATAATTTGGCAAAAATCCATTGGCGTTGGGGACAAAATGCAGATGTTGTGGTGAGAATGCCAACAGGGGCAGGTTCCGCAGCAGGACCATTCCACAGTCAAAGCAACGAAGCGTGGTTTTTCCACACACCAGGACTTAAAATCGTTTATCCAGCATTTCCAGGCGATGCTAAAGGTTTGCTAGCAGCAGCGATTGAAGATCCAAATCCTGTGATGTTTTTCGAGCACAAAAACTTGTATCGTTCGATTCGCGAGGATGTTTCTGACGATTTTTACACGGTCGAAATCGGAAAAGCGAGAACCGTTTCTGAAGGGACAGATATTTCTGTCATCACTTATGGAATGGGCGTTCACTGGGCAATGGAAGCAGCAGAGAAAAATCCTTCGATTTCAATAGACATCATCGATTTGAGAACATTGGCGCCATTAGACACTGAAGCGATTTACAATTCTGTGCGCAAAACTGGAAAAGTCATCGTGCTTCACGAAGATTGTTTGACAGGCGGAATTGGTGGTGAATTGGTTTCAATCATCAATGAGAATTGTTTCTCAAGCTTAGATGCACCAGTAAAACGTGTCGCTTCGCTTGATACGCCGGTTCCATTCACAGATTCTTTGGAAGATAATTTCTTACCAAAACAAAGGTTTTTTGACGCTTTGGTGGAATTAGATAATTATTGATTTATTTTAAGTCTAACGTTTAAGCTTAAAACCTTGAACGTTAGATGAATATTTAATTTTCTGAACGAGAATGCAAATTGCCAATGTGCAATAATGCAAAAGACAATGCTCGTTAAAAATAACACGTCGTTAAATGTCGCCCCTTCAGGGCTTAGAAATTTTTTAGCGCTATCAAAACAGGGTAAACCCTGTTTTTTTGAAAATGGCAACCCTTCGGGCCTATTTAAGCTAAATTTTAATTCTATAAAAAGATAAAAACATTAAGATTTTTGGTTTTATTTTACCAAAAATCTAAAATTGTGCATCTTTTGGCCTTAGCAATAAAAGCGTTAAGTAAAATTCCAAATGCTTGACGGCCAAACAAAAGTACTGTTTGAGCAGAGACGCACTAAATAATTAATAAAAAACTCAGATGCGAGTTTACTTTTGTTTAGTCACGTATTTGAATTTTATAGCTTTAATTGCGTAGCCTTGAATTTTTTTTGGTTCTTTATTTGTTTCAAGACAAAAAAAGAACGAGCTGCTCTTTATTTTTCAGCTTCTCTTGCTGCGATCAATTCTTGAACTTTCTCCACTTGATTTTTGGAACCTGTGATGTAGCCACAACGTTGGTGTAAAGCCGTTGGAACGATATCTAAAACACGTTCTGTTTCTGTAACAGCCAATCCGCCTGCTTGTTCAGCCAACATCGCCAATGGATTACATTCGTATAACAAACGCAATTTTCCTTTTGGAGAAGTCGTTGTTGCAGGATAAATGTAAATTCCACCTTTGATCAAATTTCTGTGGAAATCAGCTACCAATGAACCGATATATCTTCCAGAATATGGTGCACCAAAATCATTTTCAAATGATTGGCAATATTTAGCGTAATCTTTAATTCCTGGGTGACAAATTTCAATGTTTCCTTCATTCATCCCATAAAGTCTGCTTTTCTCTGGCATTCTCATGTTAGGATGTGAAAGACAATATTCTCCGATTGAAGGTTCCAATGTGAAACCATTGACACCATGTCCTGTCGTATATACCAACATGGTCGATGAACCGTACAACACGTATCCCGCAGCCACTTGTTTTGTTCCTGGTTGCAACATGTCTTCCAAAGTTGCTTTCGTTCCAACTGGAGAAACGCGTCTGTAAATTGAAAAAATGGTTCCTATTGAAACATTTACATCGATGTTGGAAGAACCATCTAATGGATCAAAAAGCACAACGTACTTTCCATATTTGGACAACTCACTTTCAAAAGCCATGAAATCGTCGTTTTCTTCAGAAGCGATTCCGCAAACTTCTCCGCCTGATTCAAACATTTTGATGAATTGGAGATCAGCTACAACGTCTAATTTTTGTTGTTCTTCCCCTTGGATATTCGTTTCGCCTTGCGCGCCCAAAATATCATCTGTCAAACCAGCTCTTCTTACATCGCGACTGACTACTTTCGAAGCCACAGCGATATCGTTTAATAATCTAGATAATTCGCCTGAAGCGTATTGAAATTCAGACTGGCGATCCATGATAAACTCATGAAGTGTGGTCATTTTTGACATGGTGTTTTTTTTTGGCAAATATACGCAGATTTTGAGAACAATGGGTATTTTAAAATCTTCTTGTTTTCGTTTTTGTCATGGTTTTTTGAAACAAAAACACACGCCAAAAACAAGATTCTCTCTACTTCTACTCGATGGACTTTGTCCATCGCTACCCATATTTAATGCCTGACGGCATCAAAATTTTAAATCCTAATAAGAAAAGTAAATGGGTTTTGTGCCTTCTGACATCAATTGATAAGTCAGGAAAATGATCAGCGAAACGACAATTACTTGCAGCGGTGCTGGGATTTTGGTGAACGTGGATAAGGTGTAACTTTTGGTTTTTTCTGGCAACCAATGGATGATATAACCAATCACCATGATAATCAAAGCAGGCATGAAAATCGTGCACATTTGACTGAAAGCTTCCCAGGAAAAATTGAATTTTTGGGTGATGTGATTCAACATTTCAATTGGTTTCTCTTCGCCTTTCAATCTAAACCATAAACGCGTGAACGTGATGAAATTGAAGGTAATGAAGATCTTCCAAAAATGGACAACCAGCCAATTTGATTTTTCATACGGACTGACTTTTCGCCAGTGATTGTAAAGCACCAAACCGATTCCATTCAATGCGCCCCAAATCACGAAATTTTGATGCGGATTGTGCCACAAACCTCCAACGACCATTGTGATCAATAAATTCAAATCGCGGTAAATGTAGATTTTCAATTTAGGAATTAACAACACAATGATTCCATAAATCGCCATCAAGCCAATGTAAACGAAAATCAATTCATACCATTGCGTAATGAAAATCAAAAAGATAAAAATGATTGAAATTCCAACAAATGAACCAACGCCTCCCGTTTTATTTCCGCCCAAAGGGATGTATAAATAATCTCTAAACCAAGAACCTAACGAAATGTGCCAACGACGCCAGAAATCTGCAACGCTTGTTGATTTGTATGGCGAATTGAAGTTTTTACTCAAGTTGAATCCCATCAATTTACTGACTCCGCGCGCGATGTCAATGTAACCTGAAAAATCACCGTAAATCTGCAAAGAATAGCCCCACATCGCAACGATACTAACAAAACCTGGATAATTTTCTGGATGATCGACCACCAAATCCACGAAGTGAACCATGATGAAATCAGCTAAAATCAATTTTTTGACCAATCCTTTGACAATCTGTGCAATCGCCCAGCTGAAACCTTCTTTGTCTAAAGAATATGGCGCATTGATTTGCGGAATAAAATCTTTTGCGCGGGCAATTGGTCCCATCGCAATGTGCGGAAAAAACGAAACGAAAAAGGAATAATCGAAGAAATTTTTGAACGGTTGTACCTCTTTTCGATACACATCGACAATGTAACTAATACTAGAAAATGTAAAAAATGAAACACCAAATGGCACCACGATTTTCTCTACAATGCTATTACCAGCGGTTGAAAAACCACTTTTGAATTGCGCCATGATGTTGAAAACCTCATAGTTGGTGTGAAACATTTCATTGAATGATTCAGTGAAAAAATAGGCGTATTTGAAATATCCTAAAATCAATAAATTCAATGCAATTCCAATAACCAAAAAAGTCTTTGAACCAATGGCAGATGTACTTTTCGCGATTTGTCGTCCGGTGAAAAAATTGAAAATCAATGAAGTTCCCAAAATGATGACCGATAAACCTGAAGTTTTATAGTAGAAAAACAAACTGATGGCGGTCAAAAAGATGCTTCTGACTAATTTGTTTTTGTGAAGAAAAGAAAACAAAGCCATCACCAACAAGAAAAACAGCCAAAAATCCAATTGATTAAGCATCAAAGGATCTTGTTTGTCAAACAACCAAAAATGATTAAATCTTTCCATTTCCTAATTTTTCAGATTGCAATTTTCTCAATTCCATTTGTTCAATCCATTTGAGAAAAGATTCGTAAAACATGTCTCCTTTCAAGCGATAGCCATCAGCGGTAAAATGCACTAAATCAGATTTCATCAGCCCTGCTCTACTCCAAGTTTTCGCTGCGCCCAATTCGCCCATGATTCCATACATGTCCCAAACCGCAGCTTCGTATTTTCTGGCCAACTGAATAATCATTTCTCTTTCACGCGCTACGTTTTTATTCATGTATTTTTTCTGAAAATACGCATCGTTCGGCACTGTCAATAAAATCGCACAGTTTGGATTGACACGCAACACAATTTGAATCAAGGAATCTAAATTCGCTCTAAAAACCTCTGGACGGAAATTCGCATACGTTGTATTTGCATCATTCGTTCCAACTGAAAACGAGAATAAATCTGGTGGAAATTCTCTCAATTGTTCCTCAAAATATTTGTTATTGAGATAAGTCGGCAAACTTGCACCATTCACTCCAATCGTCGTATAAGAAATTCCTGGCTGTTGATTCAACAATTGAAATCCCATGATTCTCAAAGGATAACTTTCTATCGAATCTCTAGAGAAATACACATTGAAACTTTGCAATTCATCTGTAAAATAAACATCAGTATAGCCAACTTCAGTATTTGTTTGTTTTCTCAACACCAAAATTTCATCTTCGCCAAAATTCAATGAATAGGGCACATTTCCTTTGTTGTGGTAAATACGCAAGTGATCAAATCCCGGTTTTACAATCGTTTTATCGTATTGAAATTGAATCTGAATCGCTGAATCTGCACATTCAATCACAGCGCCTAAAATTCCGTAATCCAAAGAATCTGGTCGATCGGTTACCGAACGGAAACTCTTCCATTTATTCGGAGATTTGAATTCGTAATTCCATGGATTATTTGTTCCAGCCAAATCGAAAGGAAAAATCAATCCGCGCTCACCAGGCAATCCAGCCCAATTGGTTTGCAAATAGGTTCTAATTTGATGTGTATATAAATCCGCTTGTAAATGCGAACCGCCGATGTGGTAAAAGTTTAATTTTCGGTCTTTATGCTGAATCATTCTTTGAAAATCGTAGTACAATTTTTCAAAATTCGCACTGTTTTCAGTGTAGAAAGTGAAATGATTTCGCTCAAAATGAATGAAAGGATATTTGGTAGTCATCGAAGTATCTACAACTCCAAAAAACACACGGTTTTGGTAACTATTCAACGAATCACTTCTTCGAATAGAATCTTCTTGACTATGTGAATTACACGAAATCAAGCAAATGGCGAGCACTAATGATCCAATAATTTTCATAATTACGTCTTTCATTGCGTTTTCCATTTTGCATATTCAGCAGAAAAGGCATCGTAAAATAATTGAGAAGCGATACTTGCTCCTCGATTGCTAAAATGTATATAATCGTCGCCAGCCAAACCACGTTCAACCCAAGAAGGCATTGAATTTCGTCCGCCCATGGCGCTGTATAAATCGTAATAACCCGCGCCCACTTCCATGGAAACTTTCTTCAAAGCGGCCACACATGCAGGCAAATATGGATAAGTCACGCGAACACCATCCTCCAATTTCGACATGTCACTTGGTCCGATGACAATAATCGCCGCAGATGGTCGCAACTTTCTGATTGCATTTAACTGTCCTTTAAACTGTTTGGCAAAATATCTCACACCGCTACTATCTTTGAAAAATGGCACTGAATTTCCACCAAACTGCATGATGATTAATTCTGTATTCATATCAGCGTACATTTTCGCCGCCAATTGTTGATCGATGTTTCCAAAAAACGTACCACTTGAGCCACGCATCGCGATGTTATCCACTTGAACACCGACATCACCTTCCAATGAAAAACCTAAAATATTTGGACTAACAGCGCTAGAAAATTCATAACGCAACTTGCCTGGCGTTGAGGGGAAATTCAGATGTAATACATGATATTTACCATCTTTTATCAAACTGTCTTCATGAATCAAAGTTCCACGTTGATAAACTTTTACAGAGCAAGGACGATAACAACTTGTGTAATACATGTCCACATTGTTGTATTGTTTTGCTCTTCCGTATGCTAAAGCAGAAGGTTCGATTTCAATCCAAGCTTCTTTGATGGAAGTGATGCTCATTCGCTCCGCTGAATCCAAATACTCTGGTGTAAAACGACCAACGGTATTCATCGTTCCATATTTTCTGGATTTCAATTTTGAACCACCAAAACAAGTGTATCTTTGAAAATTAGGAGAATATTTCTGTTTAAATGAAAAAGTATTGTACACATTCACCGCTGGAATCATTCCTGGTCCATTGCCACCAAATCGTTCTTGTACACGTTGTCTGATATAAGAAGTCATTCGATCTCCCTCAATTTGTGAATCGCCGTAATGCAAAATTCTCACTTTTTGGTTTGAATTTACCGCATTTTCCATCTTGGTGAAAAGTTGGTGTAATCGTTCTAAACCAATTTGATTGAATAAAATTTGAGTGGCACTTTCGGTGCTGAGTTTTCCACCAGTTGGCAATCCTGTTTTGGATTTGGAATTGTTTGCTTGTAAAATGGTATCATTCAATGGCGTTTCTACCATCGTGGTATCCACATTCGTTACAATTTTGGTAATGTCTTTGTGTTCTTTTTTGACTGGACTCATGAATTTATTGAAAGTCAAAAAGCGCAATCTGAAGGCACCCAAATCCCAGCCATCTGCGGGCGAAAACCAAACCAATGGCGCAAGCACAAGCATCACAGAAAGCAAGAAAAATAATACGTGGTGTGGTTTAAAAACTTTCATTTCTTCAAAAAACGTCCACAAAAATACCTTAAGAAATTGTGGTTTCAAGGGTTTTTAACGATTTTTTATCGCTGAACTGTTTAAAAAGGAAGACAAATTGAAAATATTAGAACAATTTCAGGTCACTTTTATCTATCCAAACCACCATTTGATTTTGCATCAATATGCCAATTCTGTTGTTTGAAAATCCATCAATTTTATAGCGACTTCCCATTTTTAGACTCATGTCAATTTTCATGTTTCCTTGCGCATCGTTGAACACGGAAGCTACATCATGAAGTACAATGGCGTGTGTGTTTGAATTTTGATAGGCGGATGCTTGGATGGCATTTTTAAGCGACAAAATCATAAAACAAACTACCAAAATCCCAAAAATTAAACTGATTTTTCGCACGGAAGATTTTGCGGAAGTCATTCGAAACCATATTAAAATGGCGATAATAAAAGCTGAAATCAACGCGCAAAATGTCCAATTCTGAACACCAAACGAATAAACTTTTTGTTCGAAAAGGCTCAATTCTGAAGCATTGTAGTCCATGATATTCAACTTGTTGTAGCAAAATTGCAAGTTCTCCTTGGCTCCAATCAATTCAGGATTCAATTTAATTGCTTTTTCCAAGGCCCAAATTGCCTCAGGATAATGATTCACAGCGGCTAAAGTTGTACCTAAATTATACAATGCATTGGCATCATCTGGATTTTTTTCGATACATTTTCTGAAAGAAATTTCTGCTTCATGCCAATTTTTGGTTTTTGCGGCATTGACACCATTTTCAAAATCTGATGAAAACGATACAAGCCAAACCACACAAAAAAACCAAGTTAAAATCAAACTTTTCATCGCTATTGAACTTAAAAAATGGTTTGAATAAATGTTTTTGCTTCTTCAAAAGTATGATTGAATTTCTCAGCGTCTTCCATGAAAGCATATCGCGCTTCTTCGCAATTTAAAATGATTTGCTGATACAATTTCACCACTTGTTCTCCCAATGGATGTTGCGCTAATTCTGAGGAAATCTCCAACATGGTGAGTTCATTTTCTGTGCGTTGTAATTTGATGCAAATCGCTAATTTGACGGCCTTTTCTATAGATGAAAACGCTGATTTGATTTCATTCTCGCTCGCTTTAGTTGCTGCTTGATGCATCCAATCTTGTACTTTTTTCTGTCTTTCTTTGGCGATAGAACTTTGCGTAATCACCTTCACGATTTTTTTCCTTCTGGTGAAAAACAAACCACCTAAAAATGCAATCGCAATTGGACTAACCAAGGTTGGCCAAAACAACACCGACTCGATAAAAGGTTTGCTTTTGGATTTTGATGAAGCGTTCGTCAATACTGGACGTAACTGCTCCATTTCAGCATTTTTACTAACTTGTTTAGCTGGCATTGATGCTTTAAACGCACTTGATTTTTCGCCATAAACAGTTACTTTCTCTTCGCTCAAAGAAACATATTTCTTCAAATTTGGATCAAAATAGCACAAAGACATAGGTTCCAATTCAAAATCACCATCTTGGATAACTTGTAAATTGAATTTAAAAATCATTTGACCTTCTGCGCCACGTAAACCAAAAGTTACTTTTTCCTCAATCTCAGGATCGCCGTAAACCACAATTCCTTTTGGGAGTTTGAAGGTCGGCGTATTGATGTTGTGCAAATTTCCGTAACCAGAAACTGTTACAGTCATTGTAATCACTTCGCCTTGTTTGACTTGCGTTTTATCAAAGGTTCTTTCGAAAGTGTATTTTCCAACAGCACCAATGAAATTCGATGGTGCATTTGCAGGCAATGGAATTACTTCAATTGCTCCTCCATTGGAAACAAAAGCGGTCGATTCTGCATATATGTCATCCACTTCATACAAAACAGCCATTTCAAACGGACTGATTTTATATTTTCCTGGTGAAGTGAAAAATAGTACTTTTTTCTCAAATTCAGCCGAAGCAAATTTCTGTCCTTTGAGCACTTCAGGACTGAAAACCAAATCTGTAGAATTACTCAATTCAATCACTTCAGCATTTCCAGCCACTTCAAA
>JBFYPS010000237.1:0-6925 GCA_041303135.1 Crocinitomicaceae bacterium
CTTCTGCAGCGTGATCGATGGTTTCAAAAACGGTCAATGTTTCATCCAACAAAGACGCTTGATTTTGGGCAAAATAGCCGATTTGCACATTGTGTCCCAATTCCAAACTTCCTTGGAAATCAATTTCTTTCATGATGGCTTTTACCAATGTCGATTTTCCTTCTCCATTTCTACCAACAAATGCAATTTTTTGACCTCGCTCGATGGTCAAAGACGCATTTTTGAAAACGGTGTGATCGCCATAAGATTTCGAAAGTTCGCTCACTACGACTGGATAATTTCCTGAACGCGGAGCAGGCGGAAACTTTAATCTCAAGGATGAATTGTCCACTTCGTCCACTTCCACCAAAACCATTTTTTCCAACATTTTTACCCGCGATTGCACTTGCAAGGTTTTGGAATACGTTCCTTTAAATCTTTCGATGAATTCGGTATTATCTGCAATGATTCGTTGTTGCTCTTCCCATTGTTTTTGCTGTTGTTCGCGGCGTTCTTTTCGCAATTCTAAGTAACGAGAATAATTCACTTTGTAGTCGTAAATTCTTCCCATCGTTACCTCAATTGTGCGCGTCGTGATGTTGTTTACAAATGTTCTATCATGCGAAATTACCACAACTGCTTTGGCGCTGTTTACCAAAAAATCTTCCAACCATTGAATCGATTCAATGTCCATGTGATTCGTTGGCTCATCGAGTAAAATCAAATCTGGTTTTTGCAATAAAATTTTAGCCAATTCGATGCGCATTCTCCATCCACCACTAAATTCTGAAGTTGGACGAGTGAAATCTGAACGCAAAAATCCCATTCCGATGAGTACTTTTTCTACTTCCGCTTCGTAATTGATTTCTTCAATCGAATAATATTTTTCGCTTAATTCTGAGACTTTTTCAATGATTTTGTAATAATCATCTGAATCGTAATCGGTGCGGACAGTCAATTCTGTATTCAAGGCCTCAATCTCGTCTCGCATGGCAAAAATCGAGGCGAACGCTTTGCTTGTTTCTTCAAAAACAGTAGCATTGTCTTCCGTCAATAAATGTTGTGGCAAATAGGAAATGATGAAATCCTTTGGCGCAGAAATACTTCCTGAAGTAGGTTTATTGATCCCCGCTAAAATCTTCAAAAGTGTAGATTTTCCAGCACCATTTTTACCCATCAAGGCGATTTTATCATTTTCGTTGATGACAAAAGAAACATCACTAAACAATGTTTTTCCGCTAAACTCAACGCCCAAAGCATCTATTGAAATCATATTCTATTAATTTGAAGCGGCAAAGATAGTTTCAATTCAGAATTTTAGACCATGAGTCAAAATAAATAATCCCTACCAAGCAATCAAAGCGCAAGGCATTGAACGAAAGATTTCGCTTAATCCATTATATTTGCATAAAAACTATATTAATGCGTATTCTTTTTGTTTCATTTATTGTAAGTTTATTTTTTGTCAGTTGTGGAGGTTCAGATCCAAAAACAGCTGTGAAACCAGCCAATTTAGATAGTTTGGTGAAAGTTTATCCTGACAGTATTCCGCTTTTATTAGAATATGGAAAGCAATTGTTGGACGATTTCAGATCTGCAGAAGCATTGCCTTTGACAGCGAAAGCATTTAGATTGGATACAACGAACATCGAAGCGCGCTATTTGTATTCTTTGTCGTTGATAAACAGAGCGGAGCGCACGCAAGCAGATGTTGAAGTTGCACAAAAATATTTGAGATACATCACCTTAAAACAGCCAAAAAATAAAGATGCTTTTGTGAATTTGGCGGCAACGTACACCTTACAAGGCGACTTTGAAAACTCGTTCAAAAATATCAATATCGCACTGAAAATTGACAAAAGATTTCGCGACGCTTATGTGATGAAAGGTACAAATTACATTGCTTTGGGCGATAGAAAACTGGCAAAATCTTCTTTTGAAACAGCAGTCCAACAAGATCCTAAGTTTTTTGCAGGTTACATGCAATTGGGATGGTTGTATTCTGAAGATGGAGAATATAAATTTGCGTTAGAATATTTTAGAACCGCAGCTCAAATTGAACCAAAATCTGTAGATGCACTTTATGGAATCTCTTATTCTTTGCAAGAATTAGAAAATTATCCTGAAGCTTTAGCAGGTTACAGACATTTGATTGAAACCGATACATCTTATTATTTGGCATTTTTCAACCAAGGATACATCAAACAATTCAATCAAAATGAAATAGACAGTGCGGTTTTTTTCTATAAAAAATCCATTGAAATGCAGCCTGATTTTGTGAAAGGATGGCACAATTTAGGTTTGTGTTATGTGCAACAAAAAAGAAAATCTTTGGCTTTTAAAGCATTCCAAAAAGCATTGGAATACAATCCTGATTTTGAATTGTCTAAAAAGGAAATTGTTAAATTGAAATGAATTTAGCCCAAGTTAGAATTATTCAAGCTGTTGCAGATTTAGCCATACCATTGTTGGGTTACTTCTTCTGGAATTGGGATTTCTATTTTATCCTGCTTTTTTATATGTTGGATTACAAAATATTTTGTGCTTTTTCATTCATAAAATCCTACAAAATAATTCAATACAAAGGCTTGCAATACAAGTTTCCTGTTTTCAATTTGCTATCGACGATTGTTTTGATTTTGATAGGCTTTGCGGCTGTTATTCCTGCTTTGTATCAAATTGATCCTACTTTCGATTTATTGAAAAACACCTGGGAATTTTTGAGTTACAAAGAAATGGGTATTGCGCAAGGTATCATTTTAATTCCACTGCTCATTTACGCAGGTTTTGCGCAATATAAAATGCAATTTTTGATGACAGGAAAATTTCAAACAACCAAAACAAGCGACATTTGGAAATTGCATTTTCAAACCATGTTTTTGGTGATTGCAGCTTCAGGATTATTTCTTGGTCTTTCATTGCTTTTAAATATTCCTGCCATTTTCTATGTTTTTGCGTTGATTTTTGGTGTGAGTGCCTATCGTTTTTTCATCGCCAGGTAAAGATTACAGCAAAGAAACCAAGCGTTAATTGTTGCCAAAAAATCTTCCAAAAATCCTGATTTACTTTATTTTATATCATTTTCGTCTTGTTAAAAAAAGTTAAGCATCCTTTTAAACTTAGAGATTGAATTACTTTAGTTCAAAAGTTTGAAGTGAAAAAAATCAGAATCAATCTTATTGTTGTTTTAGTAAGCGTAGCCGTTTTGGCTTTGTTGGTGATTCAATTTTTTCAAACTGCGCAATTGTATGACCGAAAATCCACGCAATTTAAAGCGAAGGTTGTCACGTTGTTAGACCGAGTTGCTATCAGACATGAAAAAGCAGAAGACATTCGCAAATACATGAATGTAGTCAACAAAGATTTTAGCGGTCAATACAAGGAAATCCTCAAAAAAGAGTTTCAAAACTTGCTTGATGCACAAGAATCAGTGATGATCAAAGATACTTTCATCATTCAAAATGGCGAAATTCAAAAGTATTTAATCATTAAAGGAAAATCATTTGACTCTTTGTCGGGCATTTCTGCTGAACACCGTGTTTTTGCGAGAGATGTGAAACAACTACGTGAATTGTTTAACCGGGAATCTGGGATGCTGCCTGAAAATGATTCCGTTTCTGTTTCGGTGCAATTGGATCAACGCGTGATGCAACAGATTTTCCGTAAATCGAAGTACATCAACGACATGATGATACAAGCGTTTCGCGACAACGTGTACGACGAACCGTCTGAGCGCATTGACATTGTTTTTCTAGATTCAATCATTTCACATGAAATCAAACACGATGAATTGCCAAACGATTTTGAGTTTTTGATTGTAAATGAGGATGGAACACCGATTAGTTACAAGCATCCTACTTCCAATTACAAAGTCAATTTAGACACTACGAAAGTGGCGCACACAAATCTCTTTCCAGGGAATTTTTTGGATGAACAATTGAAATTATACATCGATTTCCCAACTAAAAAGTCATTCGTTGTAAAAGAAATTTTCGGGATGTTGACCATAAGTTTAGGTCTCGTTATACTAATTATCGTTGCACTTTCGTTTATGTTCAGAACCATTATTACTCAAAAGAAATTGAGTGATATGCGGAATGATTTTATCAACAACATGACACACGAATTTAAAACGCCCATTTCCACTATTTCTTTGGCTTGTCAAGCCATGGGAGATCAAGAAATGATGGGTGGAGATTTGTCCCATTCAGCCACTTTCGTGAAAATGATTGACGATGAAAACAAAAGGTTAGGCGTTTTGGTTGAGCGAATTTTACAAACAGCGATTTTGGACCGTGGAGAATTGAAACTGAAATTTGAAACCATCAATTTAACTGAATTGGTGAGAGAAGTTTGTGAACACGCGGTTTTCAGGTTACAATCTGTGAACGGTGAATTGATTGAAAACATTGCAGATGAACACATTTTCATTGTTGGAGACCGCATGCATACAACCAATGTTATTTCCAATTTGATTGACAACGCCATTAAGTACAGCAAGGAAAATCCTTCTATTTTGGTTTCCTTGAAAAAAGAAGGCGCTCGCACCACACTCACCATCAAAGACCATGGAATTGGGATTTCCAAAGAACATATTTCGAAAATTTTCGATAAATTGTATCGCATACCCACTGGAAATCTACACAATGTAAAAGGTTTTGGATTGGGATTGAGTTACGTGAAATCCATCGTAGAATTAAATGGATGGAACATTGAAGTAAAAAGTAAACCAAACGAAGGATCAGAATTTACACTTATTATAATTGATTAATTATGAGCAGAAAATTAAACATATTACTCGCCGAAGACGACGACAATTTAGGACTATTGTTGCACACGTTTCTTAAAACGAAAGGATTTCAAGTAGAATTGGCAAGAAACGGAAAAATTGCTTTTGAGAAATTCAATGCAAGTGCTTTTGACTTTTGCATTTTCGATGTCATGATGCCCGAAATGGACGGATTTACATTGGCGAAAGAAATTCGTGAAATCGACAAAAAAGTGCCGATTTTGTTTTTGACTGCGAAAGCAATGAAAGAAGATAAATTGGAAGGTTTTTCTATTGGCGGCGACGATTACATGACGAAACCATTTTCGATGGATGAATTGTTGGCGCGCATTGAAGCGATTTTAAGAAGAACGGATTTAAATTTGGATGACGAAGAAACGACGATGATGATTGGAAAAATCAAATACGATCCAATTTCTCGCTTGTTGTTTACTGGTGATGAACCTGTAAAATTGACAACCAAAGAAAATCAATTGTTGAAATTGCTTTGTAAAAACCAAAATGAAATCTTAGACAGACAAGCCGCTTTGCGCGCGATTTGGGGAGATGATAATTATTTCAATGGTAGAAGTATGGACGTTTATATTGCGAAATTACGTAAACTGTTGAAAGAAGATGAACGCATTGAAATCATGAACGTTCACGGAAAAGGATTTCAAATGTTGGTGAAATAATTCGCTAAAAATTAATTCCAATTGATGATTGTGTCGCCTTTCAAAGATTCATTGAAGGCGTCACGCATCGTTTCAAATTTTTGTTGCGCCTGAACATCTCCGTTTTGGGCGCTTTTTTTTAGCTTGTAATACAAGTCGATGCTGTGACCAAACAAATCATTTTCAAGCATTTTCTTGATTTCAGTGATTTTGGCATTCACGCCAATCAAAAAATACTCAATGTCGCCCAATTCTTTCAGTTCTGAAGAAGAGATTTCTTGCTTTTTCAACAAACTAGAATAACGCGGCAAAGTCTCATTGAGCAACTGAATAAACTGCTCTAATTCTTTGTTAATCGCATCTCTATTTTGGTTGAAATCCATCACGCTACATTCATAAATTCTTTCTAAAGATAGAAAAAGATTCGAGAGAAAAAAATAATTTGTGATTTATTTTAATTCTAAATTTGAAGTTCTTGATTGGATTATCTTTGCAACATGGCAGGAATTTACATCCACATTCCATTTTGTAAACAAAAATGCACGTATTGCGATTTTCATTTCAGTACGAGTTATCAATCATACTATAATTCAATGATTTCTTGTCTTGAAAAAGAGCTTGTTGCACGCAAAGCCGAACTCAAAAATCAAACGATTGAAACGATTTATTTTGGAGGTGGAACGCCAAGTTTGCTAAAAAAGACTGATATTGAAAAACTTTTACAAACGATTCATGCAACGTTTCATTGCGTTGAAAATTTGGAATGTACTTTAGAAGCCAATCCCGACGACATCACTTTGCAACAAGTTGAAGCGTGGAAAAATGCAGGAATTAATCGTTTGAGTGTTGGAATTCAATCGTTTGATTCAGAAGATTTATTGTGGATGAACCGCGCGCATTCTGCTGATGAAGGATTAAATTGTATTCGCATTGCGCAACTAGCTGGCATAGAAAACATCAGTTTGGATTTGATTTATGGTTTGCCAAACATGGACAATGACCGTTGGATGAAACAAATCCAGCAAGCGATTGAACTGGATGTAAAGCATATTTCAGCATATTGTTTGACAGTGGAAGAAAAAACCGCTTTGCATCAATTAGTAAAAAAGAAACAAATCCAACCGGCGAGCAATGAACAGCAAAGTGAGCAATTTGAATTGTTGATTTCCGCTTTAAAAAATGCAGGATTTGAGCATTATGAAATTTCCAATTTTGCAAAACCAGGTTTCATTTCGAAGCACAATAGCAATTATTGGAAAGGCGTACATTATTTAGGAATTGGACCTTCTGCGCACAGTTTTGATGGCAACTCTCGTTCTTGGAATATTGCGAACAATCAGCAATATATGCGCTTAATTAATACCGATGAAATTGCTTTTGAAAAAGAAATTTTGTCATCCAAAGATCAATTCAATGAATTGTTGCTAACTGGCTTACGCACTTGTTGGGGAGTCGATATGACCGAATTGCAAAAACACCTGCCTTTTACAAAAGAATTTGAAAC
>JBFYPS010000238.1:0-2630 GCA_041303135.1 Crocinitomicaceae bacterium
CAATAGAACCTATCATGGTACAACTGCAAAATACAACGGTTTATTTAATGCCAATGAATTGTTGAATCAAGCCATGAAATCGTATCAAAATAACCTGAAGGAAGATTATTATGAGGTTTTGCCAATTACGCCGCTACCCAATGAAGAGGAAGTAATGGGGATGTTTCCTGCAATTGACACAGCTATTTCAAAATGCACCAAGGTAATTTCTAATCACAGTATGCCTTCTGTTGAAAATCTTTCAAAAAAGAAAGAGGAAAACAATCGATGGATTGACGAAAACTGGTTGGCGATTGGTCGTGCAAGTTATTACAGAAGAGATTATGATGGCGCGATTAAAAACTTCGAATTTATTCGCAAATTTTTCGCAAAAGGTCCTGCAAATTATGAAGCTACTCTTTGGATAGCAAAGTCACAAATTGAAATTAATGATTATTCCTCTGCTCAAATTAACCTGGATTTATTGCAAGTTGCACTCGAAGAATCTGAGGCAAATAAGAAATCTTTTAATTGGAAATTTTGGAAAAAGGAAAAAGGTGAAGATGGAAAAAAATTGACCAAAACGGCAAAAAAGCGTGCTAAAAAAGCTAAGAAAAAAGAAAAGGAACAAGCCAAGGAAGACGAAAAAGCTGAATTTCCTGAATCTATTAGATTAGAATTTGAGAAAACGAAAGCCAAATTATCTTTGATTCGAAAAGAGGATGAAGAAGCCATAAAATCTTTGGAGGAAGCTTTGAAGGTGGCTAAAAAATCTTCTGATAAAGGTAGAATTCATTTCGTATTGGGTCAAATCAATGGAAAATCTGGTTCAAAAGAAAAAGCGAAATACCATTATTCCAAAGTCTTGAAATACAATGTTCCTTTTGAAATGAATTTCAATGCCCGCATCAATCGTGCTTTCATGGGTGGAGATGGTAAAATCAAAAAACAATTGAATAAAATGTTGCGCGATGAGAAAAACGCAGAATTCAAAGACCAAATTTATTATGCGTTGGCTGATATTTCCATTCAAGAAGGTCAAAAAGATAGGGGAATAGAATTATTGCACAAATCAGCTTTTTATTCGACTAATAATGCGCGTCAAAAAGGTAAAACTTACGAGCGTTTGGGAGATATAAGTTTTGCAGATAAAAACTATGTAAAAGCACAAAAATATTACGATAGTTGCGCAAAAGTTATTCCTGAAAATTATCCAAATGCAGACGGAATAAAAAACAAAGCTATCAAATTACAAGATTTAGTAACAGCAGTTGAAACAGCGATTTATGAAGACAGTGTGCAACGAATTGCACAACTTTCGCCCAAAGAGCAAGAAAAATTTGCTGAAAACTTAATCAAAAAGATGAAGGAAGAAGAAGCCTTGAATAAACGACGTGAAGCTGAAAAGTTGAAAGAACTACAAAATCAAGCGCTGGCCAATCAAGATCAAATTTCTGGAAACAAAAGTTATTGGAACAATGCAAAAACCCGTTCTTCTGGTTATGAAGAATTTAGAAAGCAATGGGGACCTAGAGACAATGAAGACAATTGGCGTAGAAGCGACAAGATTGTTTTGGTTCAATTTACTCCAGAAGATGAAAATGATTCAATTCCAACCACAACGACGAAAGTAGAGGAAAAAGACACCCTTTCTGTGGAGAGTTTATTGGCTAATTTACCATTCGGAGATTCTGCGGTTGCAGCATCCAATATGAGGTTAATCACCGCTTTGTATGATGCAGGAATCATTTACAAAGATCAATTGAATGAAAATAAAATGGCTGCTGAACAATTTGAAAAAGTGTTGGCAAGAAATGTAAAAACTGATTTTAATTTGATGTCTGCTTATCAATTGTACTTGATTTACGAAAAGACAGATGCTTCGAAATCAGATGTGCATAAAGATTATATTTTGTCAAATTATCCTAATTCTGATTACGCCAATTATTTAAGAGATCCCGACTTTTTTGTGAAACGAAAAGAAAGAGAAAAGTTAAACGAGCAGGATTACATTACGATTTTAGATCGTTACAACCGTGGACTTTATTACCCTGTAATTATTCGTGCTGATGAAGTGATTGTTGGCGAAAAGGAAAATGTTTACCGTGCTAAATATATGCTTTTGAAAGCCTTATCAATGGGGCAATTAAGTGAAGACAAACAAGGACTAATACCTGTTTTAGAGCAAGTTGTTGCCGAATATCCAGGAACTTTGGAAGAAACAAAAGCCAAAGAAATGCTTGGAATAATCAAAAATGGATATTCTGCCAATATTCCTGCTGATTTTTCTAAATCAAATTTATACACCTACAAAGAGGATGACGAATATTGGATTGTTGTTTTTCCGGGTGAGAAAGAATCAAAAAATATAGGCTTGGCAAAATCCAATGTCAATGATTTCAACAAGGAATTTTTCAGTAGAAACAAACTAACAACTGATTCAAAGGTTTTTGGGAATGATCAAAGTGTGATTGTAGTTAAAAGTTTCACTAAAGAAGCAGATGGAACAACTTACATGAATAAATTCAAAAAAACAAAAAAATATTTAGGTGATATGCAAAATGCCAAGGTAATTTTCATCTCTAAAGACAATTTAAAAACGTTATTTGAAACCAAGAAATTGGAAGAATATGAAACTTTCTATTTAGAGT
>JBFYPS010000239.1:0-2922 GCA_041303135.1 Crocinitomicaceae bacterium
GAAAGTGGAGGAATTGTGCGGCATTCATACTTTTGAAACCGTGCACCACATGATTTCTACAATCAGTTGCGAAGTAAAAGAAAATTTAAAGTTTTCAGACATTCTCAAAGCAACTTTTCCAATGGGTTCGATGACTGGCGCGCCGAAAATCAGTTCGATGGATTTAATCGAAAAACATGAATCTTTTAAGCGTGGTTTGTATTCTGGATCGATTGGCTATTTCAAACCAAATGGAGATTTTGATTTCAACGTAGTGATTCGAACATTCTTGCATAATTTAGAAAATCGTTGTCTCACATGTTCTGTTGGCGGTGCAATTACCATTCAAGCCGATGCAGAAAAGGAATATGATGAATGTTTGGTAAAAGTGAAACGAATGGTTCAATTATTTGGCGATGATCAAGGAATCTGATTTTCAAAATAATTGGTCATGGCTGAAAAATAAAAAGCTTTTTCTAGCATGCAGCGGCGGCGTGGATTCGATGGTTTTGTTGTACCTTTTAGTAAAAGCGGATTTTCAAGTTTCAATATTACATGTAAATTATCATCTTCGCGACGAAGATTCAAACCTTGATGAGCAATTTGTAAAATCAACTTGTGAAAATTTGAATTTGCCTTTTTATTCAAAAAGTGTTGATACAAAGAAACTTTTGAGTGAACAAGGCGGGAATTTGCAAGATGTAGCACGAAAGATTCGTTATGATTGGTTCAGAGAAATCACAAAGGAATCTGCGGACAATTTTATTCTTTTAGCGCATCACAATGATGATCAAGTAGAAACTTTTTTTCAACACATCGCCCGAAAATCAGGAGTTATTGGACTTGCTGGAATGTTAGAAAATCACAAGCAAATTCTTCGCCCTTTGTTGCATTTTTCGAAGGATGAAATTGTAGAATTTGCAAAAATAAACGGAATTTCTTGGCGTGAAGACGTTTCAAATTTAAAGAATGAATATACGCGCAATAAATTGAGAAACATATTGTTGCCGGAAGTGTCAAATCAAATTCCAACATTGAAAGATTCGGTTTTGACGTTGGTAAAAGCCTTTCAAGAAACGCAACAAAAATTAGAATTGAAAGTCAATCCAATCATTTTAAATATTCTTGAAACACAAAATTGGAGTCACGAGAATTTTGATCAATTATCAGAATTTGAACAAGTTGAAGTTTTAAGAAATCTAGAAATTCGACAAACAGCCATTTTAGAGTTACAGAAATTGAGAAAATCTCAAAAAGGAAAGAAGATCCAATTCGATGGTTATGAAATTTTGCAGGATTCCAATTCGTTTATTTTGAGTAAAATACAAGCAGATGATTCTGTAATTGGAAATTGGAAAGTAATGAAAGAGGAAGTTGAAAATTTACCTTTGGAATTTAATTTGCACGAAATTTTCTTGGATCAAAATGCAATTGAAGGAGATTTACTTTTGCGCAAATGGGAAATTGGTGATAGAATGAAACTAATTGGAATGAAAGGTTCAAGATTAATTTCCGACATTTTAAAAGATGCCAAATTGAATCAGTTTGAGAAAAAAAATGTTTTGGTTTTGACTGACGATGTAAAAGTGCTTTGGTGTGTTGGTTTAAAGATTTCGAAAGAAGGCATTGCGAATTCAGAAAGTAAAAAAATTATCAAGGTTTGGTTGGAGCATAGCGAGGAATCGAATTAAAAAGCTAAAATTAACAGTTAAATTATTTGGAATTTTCATTTAGATTATTTAATTTAATCTTCTAAATCAAAAAACCATGCAAGTACTAGAAGTCCAAACAATTGAAAAAGAGGCTGTTTCAGGTCTTTCCTTTCATGGAGAGAAGCATTTTAAGCAACATCCAGATATCAGACAACAACTCGAGCAAGCAACAAGGCTTGGGAACGGTTACCATACAAAGGTTTCAATCTATTTTCATGATGATGAAGGTTTGAAGCGGGTTGAAACTACTATTTGGGCAACTGGTGCAAACTATATTTGCCTTAAAGGTGGTGTTTGGATTCCAATAGCTAGAATTCAAGAAATTAAATTTTAATCAATAAACAAGAGGTTTATTGAACTTATTTTTACTTTTTTTATATTTGGAAGTTCAAGAATAAATAGGAACTCGTTAACATTTAAGTCCGTTTCATTTTGTAAATTTGATGTTGAAAATTGCAAGTATTTGTAATATTCCATTAACTTCTTTAGATGAAACGGATTTTTCTTTTTTTTATAAGCTTTTTTTTAGTTTTGAATTTGAACGCACAAGAAGCGATTCAATGGGAATTTAATTACAACGACAAAACTAATCAAGTTGAAATTATGGCCAATATTAAAGATGGTTGGCACCTCTATAGTCAGCACATTCAAAATGATGTGGGACCAATTCCTACCTCTATCACATTTAAATCATCCGATGATTTTCAATTAATTGGCGCAGTGGCAGAACCCAAGCCCATTCAAAAATACGATGAAAATTTTGAAGCAACTTTAGACTTTTTTGAACACAAAGTTGTTTTTACACAAAAGATAAAAGCCAAAAAAGCAAGTGTTTTAGAAGGCTCGGTTACTTTTATGGTTTGCAACGAAACCATGTGTTTACCACCTGTGGATAAAACATTTAAAATTACAATCCCGAAAAATTAACAAACAATTATAGCATCATGCATTTCAAATTACGACCAATTTTTTTGCTTTTCGTAAGCATCTTTTTCCTAGGGAATATTGCATTAGCGCAACCAACTTGGAAAGACAAAATGACATTAGATTATTCCGTTTCCAAAGACGGAGATTGCAAGGCGGTAATCAAATTTAAAGCAAAATTGATTCCTGGCTTTCATATTTTTTCCATTTCTCACGATCCAGAAAAAGCTGATTTTACAGGAACTCCAACAACCATTGAAGTTGAGCCTTCTAAAAATTTCAAGTTGATTGGAAAACTTTCTGAATC
>JBFYPS010000240.1:0-22715 GCA_041303135.1 Crocinitomicaceae bacterium
GGATCTTTTTGAATTTGAACATCTCTTAATTCTGCTAAAAAAGTCCCAAAAATGGATTGCGTATTACTCAAATTGTGAATCATGACTTGCGGTTTGGGTTAAAGATACTTTTTTTTTCAAAAAAATGGAATGAGAATGGGATAAAATGTGTGAATTATTTTAAATCAATGGTTTTGAATTGAGAGTACAATCGTTCACCAATAATAATTTTTATATTTGTTTTAAAGCGAAGTTCAATTTCATTCAAAAAACGGCTTAAAATGGATGCTCAAAACCAATTAGAACAGTTGCAATTTAAATTGGAAAATTTAAAACAACGACAATCTTATTTTGAAAATGACATCAAGGCCTTGGAGTTGGAAATTGAAGCACTTGCTGCGTTGATCAAAGCGCAAACTGCCAGTCAAGCTGCGGCTCAAGAAACTATTTCGGTGACGAAAGATGAGGTAAAACCAATCATTCCTTTGGCTGAACCAAAACCAACGCTTGTGGAGGAAAAGGTACAATCGCCCATTGTTGAAGCACCAAAACCGATTATTGAGACCCCGAAACCAACAGGTGAGACACCAAAGCCACAACCGAAAGTTGAACCGATCAAAACCGCTGTAAATGCTTCTTCCAATTCGAGTTTGGAAAAATACATTGGTCAGAATTTAATTCCTGTGATTGGAATTATCATCACGGTAATTGGTGTTGGAATTGGCGCAAAATATGCGATTGACCACAAATTAATAAGTCCATTGACGAGAATTATTTTGGGCTATGTGATGGCTTCCGGATTGCTGTTTTTTGCCTTGAAATTGAAAGCAAAATACAAACAATTCAGCGCGATTTTGTTGAGTGGCTCAATGGCGATATTCTATTTTATCACCTTTTTTGCTTACAGTTTTTATGCATTATTTCCCGTCCAGGTCGCGTTTGTAGCGATGTTGGTCATTACTGCTGCGACGGTTTTTGCTTCCATTAAATACAATTTAATTATCATTTCGCATATTGGTTTGGTCGGTGCGTATGCCGTCCCGTTTTTACTCAGCGACGGATCAGGTAGAGTAGGCATTTTCTTTTCTTATATTGCGATTATCAACATTGGAATTTTAGTCGTTTCATTTTTTAGAGATTGGAAATCATTGTACTATGTTACATTTGGTTTGACGTGGTTCATTTTCTTATTGTGGTTTGGAACAAGTTTTAATGACATTAAGCATTTCAAATTGGCGATGATTTTCGTAACTGTTTTCTTCCTTATTTTCCATGCAATTAACTTGGCTTACAAACTTGTCAAGAAAGAAATTTTTGATGAGTTGAACGTGATGATGGTATTACTCAATTCGTTTTTGTTTTACGGTTTGGGAATTGCAATTTTGATGCGACATGAATCACTAAACGATTACAAAGCTTGGTTTACATTGTGCAATGGTGTGATTCATTTAGCTGTCGCATCTTTACTTTATTTCTTGAAAGCAGAAGACAAAAAATTCTATAGTTTGTCTGTCGGTTTGGCGATTTCGTATTTCACATTGTACGTGCCCATAGAGTTAGACGGTCGCTGGATTACCTTCTTATGGATTTTCGAAGCAGCTTTGTTGTTTTGGATTGGAAGAACAAAGGCGAGTCCCATCTATGAATTTTTCGCCTATCCGTTGATGTTACTTGGTTTCGGTAGTTTGGTCATCAATTGGGGTGATGTATATGCAGATTGGAATATTAAAGATTTTAAACTTTTCTTGAACATCAATTTCTTGACTTCTTTGATTTACGGATTGATTTTGTTGTTCATTTACAAAGTTTCGAAAATGACTAAGTTTGAGTCTCCCTTTGCGAACAATCCAGGCATGATGTATCTGACGCAAAATTTGATTTTCACCATGTTGTTGGTCGTTTTGTATATGGGAATTAACTTGGAATTGAACCATTTTTGGGAAGTAAAATACCAACAGTCGATTCGTTCTGCTTTGTCGATTGATTATTTCGCTGAACACGGCGACAGTGTTTTGAAGTCGATGAAAATAGTTTCAAATATTTTTTATGCGTTGATTTTTGTTTCAGGACTTGGCTTTTTCATTAGAAAATCAAACAATACGGAGGAGTTCAACATGATCTTTTTCATGGGCTTTATTTTCGCATTGTTCTTCTTCCTGACTTTGGGATTGTATGAATTGAATTCCATGCATTTGAAATACATTTACGCAGGTAAAAGTCCTATGTTTTACCGTGGTTTTGGTTTGGTGGGCATCAGGTATATTGGTTATGCGATTATGGCGTTTGCGATGTTTATTATGCACCATTTTGTGAAAAATCAAATGAAATGGCATTCAATGAAAATCATTTCGGAATTTATTCTACACACCGTAATTGTATGGATTATCAGCGCTGAAATCGTGAATTGGATGCATACTTTGGGCTCAAATCAAGCCTACAAATTGGCGTTGAGTATTTTTGCTGGTGTATATTCTCTTTTCATGATTGTGCTTGGAATTTGGAAAAACAAAATCTATCTCCGAATTGGCGCTTTTGCACTTTTTGGAATAACTTTAGTGAAATTATTCTTCTACGACATCGCGCAACTCGACACGATTTTCAAAACGGTGATTTTTATCTCCTTAGGATTGTTGTTGTTGGTAATTTCGTTTTTGTATAATAAGTATAAGAAACGTTTGTTTGGGGAAGAGTAGGGAGATTCTTTGATCGTTTTAAATTAAAAACATTCAAATTTTATCAAATAGCTTCAAGTCAATAAATGGATACGATTTTAGCAATGTTTTTGTGTCTATTTGCATAGAAAAGTTGTCGTATTTTAAATTTCTGCCATCGGCAGAATAGTACCACATAATTGTAGAGATTACTTCCTCTGAATTTTTGAGAATTGTTTTTCTATATACAACACATTGAAGCATCTGATTTTTATACGAATATACCAATGGTTTTTCAAGAATAATGTTTTCAATTCCGGAATCATATTGATAGTTCTCGTCATGATAGGCTAATATAGTTTCTCTTTTGAATTTTTCAAATGGTTGAATATCATTATTTTCTGACTTTAAGAATTCATATAAAACCTTAATGTCATCACTGATCAATGCATCTTTCATCAGATTGGCATGATAAAAGACATTTTTTAAAAAATTGGTTGAATCAATTTGACTTATCGCATTGTGTGAAAAGAAGAAAAGACAACTAAATAGGATGGTTTTGATGTTCATGATATAAAATTAAAATATTTACTCCAAAATCAACGATCCATCTTGGGTCAAAATTGTTTTTCCTTCTTTCTCGACTATCAACCTGATTTCGGGAGAATCGCCTTCACCTAGAATGATTCGATAAACTTTGTAGGTGAATTTGCCATTCACAAAAGTAATGACGTGATTTCCTCCGCTACCGCCAAATTCCAGTGTGCCGTTTTGAATCACGATTTCAGGTTTGGAAGATTCATTGTCGCTGATTTTCCATGAAGCATAGCGGTATTTTTCATTGGCCAATTCGTCAATTCTGATCAAGAAATTTTTCGTTTTGATCTTATACGTTGGAAGTCTAAAAGTTTTGAGCGAAGGATGGATTTTTTCTTTGTCTTCTGCTATCAATGCGTCTTTACGTTGCTTTTCAAATTCACTCTGATAGTTCACGCTTGTGATGGTGCCGTCAGAATTTCCCATCCAGACTTCTCCATTGTCCAACATGATGCCTCTCCAACCAACTTCCGACCAATCTTCGATTTTTGAATTGGCAATTTTAGCGACCAAAAATGCATCAAAAACCTCCTGAAATCGTTGCTTGAATTCTGCTTTGTCTTTGATCGAAGGAATAGGGTATTCTCGTTCCAAGGGATAACTGATTTTTTCAGAAATTGCGTCGATGTTTTTGGCTTTGAACAATGAAATCATTCGCAAAATACTGTCTTTCTCTGCAACTTCTAGCTCATCAGAAGCTTCCATTGCTTCTTGAATTTCTGGTATCGTCGAATCAATTTTTGCAGTATCACCAAGAGTCACGTTGGACGGAGCAGTGTCCTTAACATTCTGTTGGTTACAGGAAGCGAGTAAAAGCACAAAAAGGAGATATATTGAATATAGACGTTTCATTGATTGCGTTTTGATGAGTTTGACTTTGATTTCTGCTGTCAATTCTTTATAATTTTCTGCACTATAAATGCTTCATCTAGGTTCAATTGGAGATAATAAACACCCGCTTGTAGGTAAGAAATATCAATTTTATTCGCAGTTGAACCTAATTTAAATGTGGCTAGATTTTGACCTAAGGAATTTAAAATAGATGCCTTAATTACTTTGTTGTCTATACTTGGTGCGATATTTATTTCTAGATGACCATTGGTCGGATTAGGATAAATTGAAACTTCCTCAGGTTTGATGTTTTCTTCAACTGAAACTAATTGACATCCAAAAACGCCCGTTAAGGCTGAAATTGAATCGCACAAAAAATGGTAATTAATTATATCCGTTTCTGTCATTCCTGAAATGTCCAATAGTAAATTATTATTCTCTTCATTATCTATTGTTTGGTTGTAAAATTCCTCTATGCCATTGTCAAAACGTAAAAGGTGGTAATCCTCATTGCGGATTGTTTTTCCATCATCTGCACCTACGGGAGTGTTAAACGTTTCGGTAAAAATCCAACTTCGATTGGTCGCAGTTTGGTTCTTAATAATTGGTAAAAAGCTTTTACTGTCTATGATTACTCCAGCAGGAATTGCATTTTGCCAGTTTGAAAATCCGCTCAGTTCAGCAATCGTTGCAAATATGTCAGGTGTATTTATTAGTTCACTGCTAGTTCTATTTCCGTCAACAATTGTAGGTCCTGCAACAATCATCGGAACATGTACGCCATAGTTGTAAATTGTTCCCTTGGATTTTGAAACATCTGCAATTTGCGCAACTTGTCCTTGGTTACCATTGTCTCCAATGAAAATGATATTTGTGCTATCCATTAGATTATTGACAGTTAGGTAATTAAAGAGCCTTCCAATTTCTGAGTCCATAGCTTCCAGCGCAGCTTTAAAATATTTTTCAGGGTAAGCAGCAATGTCAGCAGTGGTTCCACTCAAACCCGCTGTATTGCAAAGCGTCGCTGGTGGTACATGAAATGGATCGTGCGGCGCATTAAAGGCCAACCATAGAAAAAAAGGTTTGTTGGAATTCATCGTATCCATCCAAGCGATTGCATCATTCACTGTTTGTGTTGTTGCATAAGTTGTTACGGTATCCAAAATTCCATTTTTAACTCTTTGATAGTTGTAATAATTTGGAATCGCACCATTGAAATTTCCCGAATATAAATCAAAACCTAATTTGTTTGGATTCAATCTTTTCGGGGGAGTATTAGCTGTTAAGTGCCACTTTCCTATACATGCCGTATTGTATGTGGTGGGTGCATAATACTTTAATAGTTTTGCAATGCTCATTTCTGAGGTGTCGATTTGTGGAGATGTTGCACTTGCAATTACTCCGCCAACTCCGGTTCTGAATGAAAATCTTCCGGTTAAAATTCCAGCTCGCGCAGGTGAACAAACGGGTGCAGACCAAACTTTTGTAAACTTTATACCTCTCGAAGCTAAAGCACGAATATTTGGTGTATTTGCGGTGTCTGTTGTGGTGCTAAAACAACCAAAATAATCAGGACTTGCATCGTCCGCGATGATGAGAATAGTATTCTTTTGTCCATTTACAATTGATGCAAGAAAGGTTAGAATGATAAAACTAGTAGCTTTAATAATTGTTGTTTTATTTTTAGTTTCCATTTTATAAATTTATCATTTTATTTAACCATATTTTAAATTGCTAATAAAAAAATCTAGCAAATTGTTCTCATTTTCACTCCCTAAAACCAAAAAAGCTGCCTGAAAATATCAGACAGCTTTTAAACAACATCTAGTGAAGTTATTCCTCACTGGAAAATAAAGCCTAATTTATTTGCTTAACTCTTCTTTAACAAGCGAAGAAATGACTTTTCCGTCTGCTTTTCCTGCTAATTTAGAAGTTAAGATGCCCATCACTTTGCCCATTTCTTGTGGTCCTGAAGCGCCGGTTTGAGCGATTGCTGCTTGCACTTCCGCGCGGATCTCGTCGTCTGACAACATCTTTGGAAGGTAAGCTTCGATGATTTGCGCTTGAAAAATTTCATCATGCGCCAAATCTTCTCTGTTTTGTTCGATATAAAGTGTGTAAGTATCCATGCGTTGCTTGTGCAACTTCATCACGATTTTCATCGCAACTTCTTCGGAAACTTCTCCTGCGCCTGAAGTAGCTTCAAGCATCAGTTTCGACTTAATATCTCTCAAAGCAGCCAATTTTTCCTTTTCTTTGGCAAGCATGGCCGCTTTAATATCTGCATTGATTCTTTCTGTGAAAGTCATAATCAATCTACGTTATCGTGTAAGAATGTATTGTTGCTTCTCAAAGTAGCTGTTCCATTTTGTCCATCTGTCAAACCAAATCTAGAAACTGTTGAATCTGTGCTTGGGTTTGATGCATCCAAATTGATGTTTCTACGAACGTAAGCTGGCTCATTTTCCAATGCGCTGATTCCGTCAGTTTTTCTCAATTTTTGCGTGTACAATTGGATTCTTTCCAAACGCTCTTGCGCCAATCTTTGTGATTCTTCTGGAGAAGAAGTAGTTCTTGGTGTACGACTTGTCAAATCCAATTTTGCTTCCACATCATCATCTAAATCAAAAACAATCACATTTGGTTGTTCTGGTTTTACCTCCTTTTGTGTCGTGTTTGAATTGATTTCCCAATCTAGTTCCAAAGTTGGTTCATCTTTTTTCAATTCAATTTTTGATTCTTCTGGGAAAGAAATAATTGGTTGCGTAATTTCAATTTTCGCTTCAACTGTATCCAAATCCTCAGCTTTTAAATATGGTTCTGGATTAACTGGCGCTTCCACTTTTGCTTCTACCACTGGCGTTACAACAGTTGTTGCAGCTTGTGTTGGAGATTGAAGTGGTGCAATAATTTCATTTTTTGGCTCTTGATCTAAGGTAACCACTGTGCGCTCAGGTGCTTTTTCAAATCCGGTAATTGGAGATGATTTAAAACCTGTAGCAATTAATGTAACACTCAATTTATCGCCCAAAGTTGGATCATAACCGTGTCCCCAAATAACATCTGCAGATGAACCAGCTTCTTGTTGAATGTAATCTGTAATAATTCCGATTTCATCCATCAATACTTCTTTATCACCATAAGTGATGTTCAACAAGACGTAATTTGCGCCTTCAATATTATTATCGTTCAACAATGGAGAATTCATTGCATTTTGAACACATTCTAATGCACGATTTTCACCTTCCGCGCTTGCAGAACCCATGATCGCAACACCTGAATCTTTCATTACAGTGTTCACGTCATTAAAGTCAACGTTTACTGCTCCAGTTACTGAAATTACTTCAGCGATTCCTTTTGCAGCAGTTGAAAGCACATTGTCAGCTTGAGAAAATGCGTTTCCAATAGTCAAGTTTCCTGTGATTTCACGCAAACGTTCGTTGTTGATTACCAACAAAGTATCTACATTTTGACGCATTCCTTCCAAACCTTCTTCAGCTTGTTGACGGCGTTTTCTTCCTTCAAAACTGAAAGGAACTGTAACGATTCCTACAGTTAAAATTCCCATTTCTTTGGCAACTTGTGCAATTACAGGAGCGGCACCTGTTCCGGTTCCACCACCCATTCCTGCAGTTACGAAAACCATTTTGGTTCCATTGCTCAAAAATTCGCGAATTTCTTCAATATTTTCAATCGCTGCATTTTTCCCGATTTCAGGAATTGCTCCTGCTCCGCGTCCTTCTGTCAAACTCAAACCTAATTGAATTTTAATCGGAACTGGAGAAATGTCTAATGCTTGGCGGTCTGTGTTACATACTATGAAGTCAACACCTTTAATGCCTTGACTGTACATGTGGTTAACGGCATTGCTACCACCACCACCAACTCCAATCACTTTGATGATTGAAGTAATGTCTCTTGGTAAATCGAATTCCATCATTTTTGCTTTATTTATTTGTTGTTTATTGTTGTTCTATTTTATTATTCTTCATCTTCTTTGATAAAATCTTTTGTTGCTTTCAAAATTTTATCAAAAAATCCACCTTTTTTGCTGGCACCCTCTGAGTGACCTTTCACGCCAGTTGGTTCTGTTTGAACTGTTTTGGCATTGGCAGCTTCACTTCTTTCCAATGCTTCAAATCCTTTCAATACCAAGCCAATTCCTGTTGAATACATAGGACTTGTCAAGTTTTCGATTGAATTTGAACTTGCCAAATGTTCTGTTGGATAACCAATTCTTGTATCCATTCCAGTCAAGTATTCAAACAACTGTGTGATGTGTCTCAATTGAGAACCTCCACCAGTTACCACAATTCCTGCGATTAATTTTTTCTCATAACCTGAATTTCGGATTTCATGGTAAACGTGTTCAATGATTTCCTCCATTCTTGCCTGAATGATGCTTGCCAAGTTACGTACTGTAATTTCTTTCGGTTTTTGACCGCGAATTCCAGGAATGCAAACGATTTCAGTATCTTGACTTTCACTTGCCAAGGCTGAACCGAAACGAACTTTCAGTTTTTCAGCTTGTGGTCTCATGATTGTGCAACCGTCTTTTATGTCGTTTGTAATCACATTTCCTCCGAATGGAATTACATGTGTATGGCGAATAATTCCTTCGTGGAAAATCGCGATATCTGTAGTTCCTCCACCGATGTCAACCAACACAACTCCTGCTTCTTTTTCATCTTCTGATAAAACAGCTTCAGCAGATGCCAATGGTTCCAAAATCGTATCTTTTACATCCAATCCTGCGCGCTGAATACATTTGTGAATGTTTTTCGCTGCGGTAACATGTCCTGTAATAATGTGGAAATTAGCTTCCAATCTTACGCCTGACATCCCAATTGGATCTTTAATTCCCTGCTCGCTATCAACGATGTACTCTTGTGGCAAGACATGGATAATTTCTTCTCCTGGTTGCATCACTAATTTGTACATGTCGTCGATCAACGCATCGATGTCTTTTTGAGAAATTTCGTCTTCGACTTCGTTTCTCGTGTAAATTCCTCTGTGTTGTAAACTTTTGATGTGTTGACCAGCAATTCCTACATTCACTGTACGAATGATTAATTGTCCGTCAACTCTTTCTTGAGCTTCAGTAACAGCTGCTTTGATTGATTGAACTGTTCTGTCAATATTAGAAACCATTCCACGCGAAACGCCAAGGGAATCACTTTTCCCCATTGAAAGAATTTCAATTTTGCCATGTTCGTTTTTTGTCCCAACGAAACATGCAATTTTGGTAGTTCCAATATCCAGTCCAACAATTATCTGTGCCATATTACTTTATCTTTTAATGCGTAAAATCAAATTTCCTGCGAAATTTGACTTCATTCACTGATTATCTTTTTTTTCTTACAAACAATTTGCCTGTTGTATTTCAAATTGATGACCTCATATTTGTCCCAACCTTCAAAAGGCAAACCTTCTTTATAAAAAACGGTCAATTTTTTAAACTTTTCAGCCACATCTTCATCGGTGCGGGCAGAACCAAAGATTATTTTTTGACCACCAACTTGAGGTACAAGTACAAAATCTCCGTTCTTTTCGAGGTTGATTTGACCGATTTGAGCACTCAAGAAAGCATCGTTACAAACATAACTCGAAATTCGATAGATATCATCTAAATTTCGAATACTTATCAAGGTATCATTGTTAATAATTTTTTCAACAGATTCAGAGTTTTTTCGGTCGTTTATGTAACCTGTAACTATCACAACTCTAGCTGTATACAGGTATGACGGAGCCATCGTGCTTCCCACTTCATCGAGGTAAAAATCTTCCCCAAATGAATTAAAAATTCGTGCGATGGGTTTTCTGATGTGCACATCGATGTTCCAAGTGCCTCCCAAATTGGAATAAACTTTCACCTCCTTGACTTCTGTCATCTCTGCAATGAATTTTTCAATGTTGGCGATTTTTAGGTTTTCCATTTTTTGACCTGGATAGATAAATCCTGCTCTTTTTAATCTGGTCAATAAATCTTCTTTTGTTAAAAAAACATTTTCGCCATTTACTTTGATTAAAATTTCAGGAACCTTCAATTCGGTATCCATCTGTGCCGTTTTGGTCATACTTAGCAAGACAAATACAGCAATCGTAAATGCACTCCAAAATGTTATTTTAAGCCACTTTTTCATCGACTCAATTTTTCTTTTAATGGTTGAACAATTCGATCAATATCTCCCGCGCCAATGGTCAAAATGATTCCTTCCGTTCTCTCGCTCAATAGCGAAATAACGTTTGCTGGTAACAGAACTTTTTTGTCACTCAAGGTGCTCATTTCCAATAATGCTTCGCTTGTAATTCCTTCAATTGGTTCTTCTCTCGCGGGGTAAATTGGCAATAAAATCAATTCGTCCACTTTGGATAATTCTTGTGCAAAATCGCTCATGAAATCTTTGGTGCGAGAAAATAAATGTGGTTGAAAAATGCCAGTAATTTTTTGGTTTGGATACAAGAGTTTTACCGAATCAATCAGCGCTTTTATTTCTGTCGGATGATGCGCGTAATCATCAATATAAACCAATTTTGGCGTGCGAATTTGGTACTCAAATCTGCGTTTCACGCCTTTGAAAGTTTTCAATCCAAATCTGATTTCTTCCTCAGAAAGTCCTAAAAACAAACAAAATCGATGCAAGCCAAGGCATTCTCCGCGTTGTGAATCCCAGGCAATCCCAATTCGATGTTTTTCCATTGGTGTTTTTCAGAAACTAAATCCATGGAAAAAATACCCGCTTCAACTTTCAAATTTTCGCCTTTGAAATCAGCTTCATCATTTATCGCATAAGTAATAATTGGCGCTGTTGAAGTTAAATTCAATCCTTTTCTTAACACCAAAATTCCGTCAGGTTGAATTTCATTGGCATAATCTTGAAAGCCTTTTAAAAAGGTTTGCGCATCACCGTAAATATCCAAGTGATCAGCATCAGTGGAAGTAATAATCGACCCAAAAGGCGACAATTGCAAGAAAGATCGGTCAAATTCATCTGCTTCAATGACTGTAAATTCTGACGTTTTAGAAGCAACAAAATTGGTATTGAAATTGGCGGAAATTCCACCTAAAAAAGCATTACATTTCAAATGTGATTCATTCAAAATGTGTGTCAACATGGTGCTTGTGGTTGTTTTTCCATGCGTACCTGCTACACCTAAACCTTTGGATGTTCTGGTTATTAATCCCAGCACTTCTGCTCGTTTTAGGATTGTGAAATGATTGTTTTTAAAATAATCAAATTCGCCTAATTTTTTGATTGCCGGCGTGTAAACAACCAATGTTTTTCCAGCTACAGCAAATTTTGGATCAATGTTATTTCCTAAATCTTCAAAATGAACTTCGATTCCTTCTTTTTGTAATTCGTTGGTAAGTGGAGTAGGCGTTTTGTCGTAACCGGAAACAGACAAACCTTTCATCTTGAAATAACGCGCAAGCGCCGACATTCCGATGCCTCCGATGCCGATAAAATAAATGTTTTTGTATGTTTCTAATGTTCTCATTCGTATTTCATAATTGCAGATTGTTAAATTGTAAATTAAAGATTGTCAAATTGCAGATTGCAAATTATTAATTTATCTGCCAATTTGCCAATCTGTTAATTTGTTAATCTTGTAATTTCCTAATCTGCCAATTTATTTATCTTCTCTAATTCATCCACAATCAACTTACTCGCGTTTGGCTTCCCTAATTGCGCTATTGCTTGACTCAATTGTTTTAATTTATCTTCTGAACCGATCAATTCAATCGATTTTGCAATCAGTTCGTTTTTTGCATCGATGTCTTTTACCAAAATCGCCGCATTTTTATTCACCAAAGCCATCGCATTTTTGGTTTGGTGATCTTCTGCCACATTAGGTGAAGGCACTAAAATTGTCGGTTTTTGAATCAAACACAATTCTGAAACTGAAATTGCTCCTGCACGTGAAATGATTATGTCGGCCGCAGCGTAAGCTAAATCCATTCTAGCGATAAATTCATTGAGTAGAATTCCTTCGTGATTGGTCTGACTCAATGTTTCTTTCATCTTTTCGAAATAAAACTTGCCACATTGCCAAAGCACTTGCACTTGATTTTCTTCTAGCAATTTCATGCCTTCAAGCACACTTTCGTTCAAGGTGCGCGCGCCCAAACTTCCGCCAATCACTAAAATTGTCTTTTTATTTGGATCGAGTCCGAAGAAAGAATAAGCTTCTTCTTTTTTTCCTTCGATGGCAATCATTTCTGCACGAACAGGATTTCCAGTTTCGACAATTTTTTCTTTTGGAAAGAATTTTTCTAAACCATCGTAGGCCGTGCAAATCGCATTTACTTTTCCTGCTAAAATCTTATTTGTTTTCCCTGGAAATGAATTTTGTTCTTGAATCAATGTTGGAATTCCTGCAAAAATTGCTGCTCTCAAAGTTGGACCGCTTGCGTAGCCCCCAACACCCACAACCACTTCTGGTTTGAAATTTTTTAATATTTTGTATGCTTTGAATAAGCTGTTGATCAATTTAAAAGGTAAAACGAAATTTGAGAAAGTCAATTTTCTTTGAAATCCTGCGATGGGCAAACCGATGATTTTGTATCCTGCAGCAGGAACTTTTTCCATTTCCATTTTCCCCAAAGCACCCACGAAAAGAATTTCCGCTTCTGGATTTCTTCGTTTTATTTCATTGGCAATTGCCAAGGCCGGAAAAATATGTCCGCCAGTTCCACCTCCTGATATGATTGCTCTTTTTATCATTCTACAAAAGCATTTTGATTTTCTTTGTTTTTTTCTTCAGTTTTTTCGTCTTGCGCTTGTTGTTTTGTGGCGATACTTTGTACAATGCCAATTCCTGCACAAGTCATAATCAGTGCCGATCCACCCATGGCCAAAAGTGGCATATTTTGTCCCGTAACTGGGAAAACACCTGTGCAAACCAACATATTTACGGTCGCTTGAGAAAGGAGTAAAATTCCGATTCCCAAGACAGTATAAGTTTCAAATAATTTATCAGATTTTAGTGCAATTTTGATCATTCGATAGAGCAATATCAAATAAAGCATGACTAAAATGATGGCGCCAACAAGTCCAAATTCTTCCACAAAACTGGCAAAATAGAAATCGGCATAAGCTTCTGGGACATATTCTTTGACTTTACCATCACCTGGTCCAAGTCCAAAAATTCCGCCTGCGAAGATTCCCAACTCGGCGTTTTTGGCTTGTGCATTGTCAACGACTTCTATTTCATCTGCGATTTCTGGTTTTAAATCGAAACGACTCAAGATTCGATTTTCCCATGTTTGGTATCGCGGCAAGATATTCCATTCCGGTACAGCTTTGTGGGTTACAATTACCAGTGCAAAAAGCAGCGCACCTCCTCCAATCAAGGTCGCAATTTTCAGTAAGGGCACTCTTCCCAAAAAGAGGATTACCAAACAAATCGCAAAAACAATTGCGGCGGTAGAAAAGTTATCTTTTACAATCAATCCACAAATAACAATGATTGGAAACATGATGGGCCAAAATCCTTCTTTCCAGGAATTTAGCACATCTTTCTTTTTAACTAAAAGTCTTGAAATGTAAATTATCAGCGCCAGTTTTGCGAAATCCGAAGCTTGGAAAGTCAATCCTGTAAACGGAATAGAAATCCAACGACCAGCACTGTTTACCCTTTCTCCGAAGAAGAAAGTAAAGATGAGTAAGCCAATGGAAGCGTAAAATCCCAAACGCGCCATCTTGGAAAAATAGGCAGGATCTTTTTTGTGGATCCAAAACATCACAGTAAATGCAATGACGATATAAACAAAGTGTTTGAAAAGATATTTCGAAGGAGTTCCACCCAACATTTTCACCAGAATGGGGACGAAACTGTAAACACTGACCAATGAAAAAGCAAGCAAGATGAGTGTTATCACCCAAATCACTTTATCACCTTTCAGATATTTGAAATATTTTTTCACTTATTTTGATGTATGTCTAAAAACAATTCAAAAGCTTCTTTGTCTTTTTTCCAATTTAATCCTTTGCTCGTGAACAAAAGAATGCCGTTTTCTTTTTTGAAAGTTTTAAGCATTTTAAGCACATCGTCAAGTTCACTAGCAGCAAAGAAAGTTTCGATCAAATTCATTGCTTCAAAAGTGAGAGACAAATCTGCTTTATCATGACAGCAAATCATTTTTACGTTCGATAAACAGTCGGTATTTTCAGAAACCAATTTCGAAATATCCTCAGCATTTGCCATCCACAAAACTGGTGTTGGAAAACTATTTAAGATATTTTCAATTTCATAAGTCATGGGATTGTACCAGGAGAAAACATCCATTCCCCAAAGTTTACCATGTGCACGCAATGCGCTTTTTTCAACTTGTTCTAGATTTCTATATCTAGCTTCTAACAGTTGATTTGCTAGTTTACTAATTGATTTTTCCATTGAATTGAAATTGGATAATATTGAAAATTAGAGCGATTTTAAATTGAATTACAAAGAGCGAACCGCCGCTTTGAATTGATTTCCTCTGTCTTCGTAGTTTTCAAATAAATCAAAACTTGCACACGCAGGAGAAAGCAACACTGTTTCATCTTTTTTCGCTAATCGGTATCCGTAACCAACCGCATCCATTGCTGAACCAGCTTCCACAATCGTTTCAACAACACCTGAAAAAGCGTCGATGATTTTTTGATTGTCTGTTCCCAAGCAAATGATTGCTTTTACTTTTTCACGCACCAATTCTGTCAATTCAGAATAATCGTTTCCTTTATCAACGCCACCAACGATCCAAACTGTTGGGTTTTCCATGCTTTCAAGCGCAAACCAAGTTGAATTTACATTGGTTGCTTTTGAATCGTTGATAAATTCAATTCCGTGAACTTTTGCTACAAATTCTAAACGGTGTTCAACGTTTACGAAATCTGAGAAACTTTCGCGCACAACATCTTTGCGGATGTCTAAAATTCTTGCTCCTAAACCTGAAGCCAAAGTATTTTGGGTATTGTGCTTACCCTTCAAAGCTAAATCGTGGATTGACATGGTGAATGTTTCGTTTATGTTTATTGTTATTTGTTTATCGTCTGCAAAAGCGCCTTGCTCTTGAAATTCTTGTTTTAAAGAAAAGGGAGCCAATTGCGCTTCGGGTTTTCTTTTGCTTATTTCGTTGACTATCGTTTCATCGTCTGCATTGTAGATGAACCAGTCAGTGGAAGTTTGATTTTGCAAAATGCGGAATTTTGAATCCACGTAATTTTGCATTTCGTAATTGTATCGATCTAAATGATCTGGAGAAATGTTGAGCAACATAGCGATATCCGCTTTGAAGTCAATCATTCCGTCTAATTGGAAAGAACTCAATTCAAGCACATACCAATCGAAGTTTTCATTCGCAACTTGTTTGGCGAAACTTTTTCCAATGTTTCCTGCGAGACCAACGTTGAATCCAGCTTTTTTCAAAATGTGGAAAGTCAACATCGTGGTAGTCGTTTTGCCGTTGCTTCCAGTGATGCAAATCGTTTTTGCAGTATTGTAGTATCCAGCAAATTCAATTTCAGAAATAATCGGAATTGATTTGTATTTCAATTCTTGGATAATCGCTACTTTGTCGGGAATTCCGGGAGATTTTACCACTAAATCAGCTGCTAAAACTTTTTCAAAAGTGTGCTGACCAGCTTCCCATTCAATGCCAAGTTCATTCAACTCATCTTGAAATTCTTCTTTGATTTGACCAAAATCTGAAACAAAAACGTTCCATCCTTTTTTCAAAGCCAAGACTGCTGTTCCAACGCCACTTTCGCCAGCACCCAAAATCACGATATTTTTTCCTTCGCCGTTCATTATCTTAATTTCAGCGTTACAATCGTGATTACTGCCAACAAAATGGATACAATCCAGAAGCGTGCAACAATTTTAGCTTCGTGGATTCCTTTTTTCTGATAGTGATGATGCAAAGGAGCCATTAGGAAAATTCGTCTTCCTTCTCCAAATCGTTTTTTGGTCAATTTGAAATAACCAACTTGCAAAATCACAGATAAATTTTCAACCAAGAAAACACCGCAAAGCACTGGAATCAAAAGTTCTTTTCTCACGGAAATGGCGAATACAGCAATGATTCCTCCCAAAGCCAAACTTCCAGTGTCGCCCATGAAAACTTGCGCAGGGTAGGAGTTGTACCACAAAAATCCGATGCAAGCACCAACGAATGCGGAAATGAAAATCACGAGTTCTTCCGCATGAGGAATGTACATTACATCCAAATAATCGGCAAAACGAATGTTTGAACTTACATAAGCGAAAATCGCCAAAGCAATTCCAATGAAAGCGGAAGTTCCTGTTGCCAATCCGTCCAATCCATCGGTCATATTTGCTCCGTTTGAAACAGCAATCACAATGAAAATTACGATCGGAATGAAAAGCATCCAACCATAAGATTTTTGTGTATCGCCAATCAACCAATTGTAGTTGAATTCGTTTCCTTTCACAAACGGAACAGTCGTTGTCATGTCGCGCGTTTCAATCCACATGTAATTTGAATCTTTTGAAAATTCAGCATGTTTGTGAGTTACAACCGTTTCGTCTTGTGTCAGTTTGTGTGTTACAGGCACTTTTTTGTGTACACGCACATCGTTGTTGAAATACAAAATGCAACCAACGATTAAGCCCACACCAATTTGACCAACGATTTTAAATCTTCCTTTTAGACCTTCTTTGTTTTTCTTGAAAACTTTGATGTAGTCATCTAAAAATCCGATCAGTCCCAACCAAACCGTTGCAAGTAACATCGTGATTACATACACATTGTGCAATTTTGCAAACAAAAGTGTTGGAATGAAAATCGCGCTCAAGATGATGATTCCACCCATTGTTGGCGTTCCAGATTTTTCGATTTGACCAGCCAAACCAAGGTCTCTGACAGTTTCCCCTATTTGTTGGCGTCTCAAAAGATTGATTAATCTCTTTCCAAAAACGATTGAGACAATCAAAGATGTAATCAAAGCCAACGCAGCCCTGAACGAAATAAATTGAAATAATCCCGCTCCAGGAAAATCAATTGAATCTAAATAATTAAATAAATAATACAACATATGCTATCTTTTACTATTCCCTAATGCCTAATGCCTACTTCCCAATGCCTAATTCCTACTCCCTAAACCCTATTTCCCCAACTTCTCAAACAATTCCTTCACCGTCTTCATATCGTCAAAATCATGTTTCACACCTTTAATTTCTTGGTATTTTTCATGTCCTTTTCCAGCGATTAAAATAATGTCGCCAGGTTCTGCCATGGCACATGCTGTTTTGATTGCTTGCGCTCGGTCTTGAATGCTCAATGTTTTTTTGAAATGTTGACCTTCAACGCCCGCCATCATTTCTTCGATGATAATTTCTGGTTCTTCCGAACGAGGATTGTCTGAAGTGATGATTACTTTATCGCTCAATTCACATGCGATTTTGGCCATCACTGGACGTTTTGCTTTGTCGCGATCACCACCACAACCTACAACCGTGAAAACAGTTTCGTTTTTGGTGCGGATATTGGCAATCGTTTTCAACACATTTTCCAAAGCGTCTGGCGTGTGTGCGTAATCCACAATGGCAGTGATTCCTCCGTTGCTTCTGATATATTCAAATCGACCTTCGACAGATTCGAGGTTGCTCAAAACCGTCAAAACTTCAATTTTGTCTTGTTCCAATAACTGACTGATGGCATAAACCGTCAATAAATTATAAGCGTTGAAATCACCAATCAATCTTGACCAAAGTTCAGTTCCAGCCATATTTACGACCAATCCAGAAAATTGATTTTCGATGACTTTCGCTTTGAAGTCTGCTGGCGTTTTCAGTGCGTAAGTATATTTTTTGGCTTTCGTGTTTTGCAACATCACCATCCCATTTTTGTCGTCCACATTAGTCAAAGCAAATGCAGTTGCTGGCAACATGTCGAAGAATCCTTTTTTGGCTTCTATGTACGCTTTGAAAGTTCCGTGATAATCTAAGTGATCATGTGAAATGTTGGTGAACGCTGCACCTGCAAATTCAAGCCCTGCGATTCTGTGTTGTGAAACTGAATGCGAACTCACTTCCATGAAGCAATATTCACATCCTTCGTCAACCATTTTTGCCAATAATTCATTCAACGCCACTGGATTTGGTGTCGTGTGTGTAGATGGAATTTCCTCGTTCCCAATTTTATTCACTACTGTAGAAAGCAAGCCTGATTTATGGCCCAATTCCATGAAAAGTTTGTGAAGTAATGTAGTTGTCGTTGTTTTTCCGTTTGTACCAGTAATTCCGACCAATTTCAATTGTTGACTTGGATTGTCGAAAAAGTTTGCCGACATAATTCCCAAGGCTTTTGCAGTGTCATTGACAACAATCAAATTGACATTTTCTGCCACTTCAACTGCTTTTTGTGCAATGATTGTGGTGCAACCTTGTTCAATAACTTTAGGGATGAAATTGTGTGCATCGACTGTTGTTCCTTCAATTGCGACGAAAACAACACCTGGTTTTGCCAATCTTGAATCGAAAATTACGGCATCAACAGCTGTGTCCATATTTCCTTTTACAGAAACGATGGAAACGCCATACAATATGTCTTTTATAATTTTTGTCATCATTCTAATATTAATTCTACTAAACCACCTTTGTAAGCTTCTGATCCTGGTGGAACGGTTTGTTTTGTAACTGATCCTACACCTCGTAAAACCACGTGCATGCCTGTTTTTTCTATCAAGTAAACAGCATCTTTGGCAGACATTCCAACTACATTTGGAATTGTGTTTTTACCGATTACTCTTTTGAAAAATTCAATTTTATTGCCTTCTGCTTTGGTGATTACCCATTCATTTTGTTCATTTTGGGTATAGGGAATATTCAATTTTTTCAAAATAGTTTTCAAGTCGTAGAAATTGCCATTTTTTGAAACTGGCGCTTTGTAAATTCTTTGATTTGCCTCGTTGATTGCGCGGTGATATTTCAAACTTGTCGCATATACTTTGTTGGCAATTGCTGAGAAAACTTTTCCCGAAACCGTGGATCCATAAATGTTATCACCAGTTGCATTGACAGTTACAATACACGAATAAATTGGATTTTTTACAGGGAAATAGCCAACGAACGAAGCCAAATATCTTTCTTCACCTTCTTTTCCATAGCCTTTTCCATTGCCATTCAAAATTCTTGCAGTTCCAGTTTTACCAGCGATTTCGAAGTAGGAAGAAGTTAAATTTCTACCCGTACCTTGTTTCATAACGCCCTCCAAACATTCTTTCAAAATTTTCAAAGTTTGATCACTGCAAATTTTATTTTTGATAACAATTGGATTGAATTGCTTTACAACTTCAGTTCCTCTGCGAATTTCTTTGACAAATTGCGGTTTTACAAATTTTCCATTGTTGGCAACGGCATTGTAAAAAGCGAGTGTTTGCATCGGTGTTTGTTGCACTTCATATCCAACTGCCATCCAAGCAATAGAGCCGCCCCACCAATTTCTTGAACCTGGTTCGTAAAGCGTTGGTTTTGCTTCACCTTCAATGTCTAATCCCAAAGGCTGATCAATCCCAAAAGATTTTAAACGATCAATGAAAGCTTGTGGCTCATCTCTGTATGCTTTGAAAATAACTTTTGAAATCACGTTTGAAGACTTCTCAAATGCTTGTTTGATGGTAATACGACCATAATTTGCACCATGCGCCTCCGTCAATGGAATTCCGTAATACGTGTATTTTGGTTGCGCGACTACTGTGTCAGTGATTTTTATTAAACCATCTTCCAAAGCCGCCATCAATGAAACCAATTTGAAAGTGGATCCAGGAACTTCTTTGGTTCCAATAGCGTGGTTGTACAATTCATAATATTCACCATCGCCAGCTTGTGTCAGGTTCACAATGGCTTTGACAAATCCAGTTTTTACATCCATCACAATCACCGAACCGCTGGTTGCATTGTTGGTTTTCATTTGGCGTTGCAATTCAGTGTGGGCAACTTCTTGAATTTCTTTGTCGATAGAAGTGATGACATCTGCGCCTTCCACAGCATCTTTCACTACTTGACCAGTTTTTTTCCAACCAGTTGAAATTCTTTGCTCAACTTCTTCTCCTGCTTCGCCTTCCAAATAATTGTGAAATGCGCCTTCGATTCCAACGCGATATTCTTTGCTATTCGCAGTGGCAGGTTGATAGTAACCTAAAGTTCTGCGCAACATTTCACCATGTGGACGTTTTCTGATGATTGTTTCATCGTTGTCAATGATTCCACCTTTGTATCTTCCTAAATTGAAAAGTGGTAATTCGTTGATTAATCTTCTTTCAGCATTGGTTACTTTCTTTTTGATCAGCAAATAGCGCGATTTCACTGCTCTTCCACGGCGGATGTGAGATTCATATTCTCTCGCACTCATTTCTGGGAAAAGTTTCGAAAGTCCGATGCTTAAATCAGTCACATATTTGTCGAAATTTTCCTGCGTTGGAACCATCGGGTCCATATAGATATCGAATTTGGAAACCGAAGTAACCAATGGCGTTCTGTTAATATCCAAAATCTCACCCAAGCGCGGTGATCTTTTGACAATTCGAGTTGGGATTTTTTCAACTGGCGTTTCAAATACATTGGTAACACCTTCCGTTTGGATAGAAATTGTTTTGAAAATAACGACAATCATCGCAATAACAAACCCTAAATAAACAAGGTAAGCTCTCCACAATATGCCTTTCTTTTCGTCCATTTTTAATCTTCTTTTTTTACTCTAATTACCTTTGCTGGATTCGTTGTTTCTTTCAATCCTCTTGGACCAAGTTTGTCAACCAATTCACTTCTTTTTGTTTCTTCTTCTAATTTTGCCTTCGCTTCCACATATTCAGCGGATGAAGCGTCTAATTTTTTTTGTGCATTGTCAATGTCTTTGGTCAATTGCTTTCCGTAGTATCCTTTTGCAACCAACAAAATCATGATGAAAACCAAAAAGAAAACAAACGACAAATTGTTGACTACAAAGTCTTTGGCTAAAAATTCACCATTTAAAATTTGCACAAACGCGTTGGGTTTGGCACGTTTTTCTGCCTTTTTAGTCTGCTTTGATTTAATTTTTTCTTTCTCCGCAGCTTCGTCCTTATCCATGAACTCATTCATGATTGCGTTCTGCTATTCTGAGTTTTGCACTTCTTGCCCTGGAATTCAAAGCAATTTCTTCTTCTGTTGGCACGATTGGTTTTCTGGTGATTTCTGTCAATGGTTTCAAGACATTTCCAAAGAAATCTTTTTCAATCGAACCGTCTAAATGACCTCTTTTCATGAAGTTTTTCACCAATCTGTCTTCCAAAGAATGATACGACATTACTACCAATCTTCCGCCAGGCACAAGCACGTCTGGACATTGAATCAGAAATTTTTCCAATACGTCCATTTCATTGTTGACTTCAATTCTCAATGCTTGAAAAACTTGCGCAAAAAATTTGTGATCTTTAAACTTAGGTGCGATTGGAAACAATACATCCATCAATTCACCCGTTGTTTGAATAGGCGCTTTTTGTCTTCCTCTGCAAATGGTGCCTGCAATTTTTCCAGGAGAAGTCAATTCACCGTATTTTCTTAAGATTTTGATGAGGTCTTCTTCTTCGTATTCGTTCACCACGTTGAAGGCAGAAAATTCACCTTTCTGATTCATGCGCATATCCAATGGATCGTTGGTGCGAATCGAAAAACCGCGGTTTCCAGCATCAAATTGATGAGAAGAAACGCCTAAATCAGCCAAGATTCCGTCCACTTTGTCGATTTTCATCATGCGCAAGTGATTCTTCAAAAAAGAAAAATTCGCTGCGATAAAATGAAAATTGGGCGCTTCCCACGCATTGGCTAACGCGTCTGGGTCTTGGTCAAAAACAATCAGTTTTCCTGCTGGAGAAAGTTGTTTGAAAATTTCGCGTGAATGTCCACCGCCACCGAAAGTGACGTCAATATATGTTCCGTCGGGACGAATATTTAATCCATCCAAACAAGGCTGCAACATTACAGGAACGTGGTATGTTTCTTCGTTATTCGTCATTTCCTAAATCACCCATTACTTCATCCGCCAAATCAGCGAAGTCCGTCATGTTTCCTTCGATCAATTCGAAGTATTTGGTTTTATCCCAAATTTCAATGCGGTCATTGTAGGCGATGAGCATCACGTCTTTGTTCAATCCAACGCGTTCCATGTGTGTCACAGGAATCAATATTCTGCCAGCACTGTCAAGTGCCAATGCTTTTGCTCCTTGGTGGAACAAACGGTAGAACATTCTGTTTTTGGGCTTGAACAAATTCATTTTAGACAATTTTTCACTCAATTTTTCCCATTCATTCATGGGATAAAGTGTCAAACAGTCCTCAAAACCTTTGTTGAGCATGAAATTTTCTTGGGCAGCAGGAGAAAGCTGTTTCCTCAAACTTGACGGAAACAAGAAACGTCCTTTGACGTCTAACTTTACTTCATATTCTCCTACTAAACCTGCCATAACGGTAATAATGGGTAAAAATAAGGAGAAAACTTCCACTTTTTACCACCAATGATTACTATGTTGATAACTTCTTACTGTATTTGGTTCAATAAGGTTACATGAATGTTTGAAAAAGTATTGATTTTATTGAATTTAGTCTAAAAAATATGCTTGTGGTAAAAAGTGGTAGAAAATGTTTTGATGTGGATAATTTTTGGATTGTTGATTT
>JBFYPS010000241.1:0-18491 GCA_041303135.1 Crocinitomicaceae bacterium
ATTTTAGGTGCCGCAGGTTTGGCTGTTGGTATGGCTTTTTCTGGAACACTTTCAAATTTTGCAGGTGGAGTAATGATTTTGGCATTCAAACCGTTTAAAGTGGGTGATACGATCAAAGCGCTAACTGAAACAGGGACAGTGAAAGAAATTTTGATTTTCAATACTTATTTGCATACAGCTGATAACAAGGTGATTATTTTACCAAATGGTCCTGTCGCGAATGGAAATATTGTCAATTTCACACGTGAACAAGTTCGTCGAGCTGATTTCAGTATCGGAATTGGTTATGGAAATGATTTAAAATTGGTAAAAGATATTTTGCACAAAATTATTGCCGAAGATCCTAGAATCATTCAAGAGCCAGCACCATTTGTTGGAGTGGGGGATTTGGGAGTTGGAACAGTGCAAATGATTGTGCGTGTTTGGGTTAAAACAGATGACCACGCCTCAGTCACATTTTTTATCAATGAAAAAATTTACCAAGAATTTGCAGACGCGAAAATTGCCATGCCAGCACTTTCTTAAGTTTTATTTATGAGCGATTTACAAAATCATCCACTAATTCAAAAATACATTGAATTCAATCAATTTGGAAAGTTAATTGGGATGAATTTCGAAGTAGTTTCTGCGGGAAATATTGAATATTACCTTACAATTGATTCGAAACATTTGGCAACTCCTTTAGCTGCTCACGGTGGAGCTATTGCTGCCTTGTTGGATGCATCGCTTGGTGTTGCTGGTTTAAGCGCAGTTTGTGAAAATGAGAAAGTGGTTTCAACTTTAGAAATGAGCACACATTTTTTATTGCCAGCTTTGTTGGGCGATTCTTTGATTGCAAAAGCAATTGTCATTTCAAAGGGAAACCGAATTTTGGTAATTGAAGCAAAAGTTTTCAACCATAAAAATGAATTGATTGCTACTGGAAATGGAACATTCAATGCTTATCCAAAAGAAAAAGCTGGGTTGTAAATCAACATCGGAACATTACGATTTTCATTCGCTCCAAATTTCATTGACTCCCGACTGAAAAAAGATTTTTGATTTTCTTACCTCAGATTTTTCAAAAACAGGTATTCCTTCTTCGTTCAATCTCGGATAATGCGGTGTATTTCGTTCAAGATTTTTTGGTAAAATCAATAAATCATGGGCAAATCGATTTTGAGTTGCATGTCGAATGTGTTCACTATCAATGCCAATTTTAAAACTGGCATTCTGTTTTTCTAGGAAATTATGATAGAAACCAAATGCAAAAACTCCATGACTCGTTTTTCCATAAGGCAAATTTTCTAAACTTCTGAAACCACTTGGGCATTTAGGCAAGGGATTTTTATCCCAATGTGAATTGGCAGTTTCGCCCGTCCAAAGATTCAAATTGGTAAAAAATTTCCAGTCTTGAAAACGGTAGTTGAGTTGCATTGTGCCAGTTCTAAATCGATCTTTTTGTTGGCCCCCAAAGACATCATTTTCAAAAAGTAGTGAAAAGTACCGAAGATGTAATCCCCAACCGCCTGAACGTTGTGAAGTTCCAGCTTGATCAAAGTACCAAAGGTAATTGTAGCCCAAACCATTAGAAAATTTTGTTTGGTGGTTCAATGCATCAAATTGAAAATCAGGAGAAAGGTTCTTTTTTCCTGCCAACAAAATCAATCCTAAACCGTTTCTATTTTCCCAAAAATGCGTGCGATTTCCTAAATTTGTAAAATTGTATTTCAATTGAGAGGAAACATTGAACTGATAAAAAAAATCAGAATAATAGATATTTCCAGAAATTCCCAATGCGTTGATGTGAGAACCAAATTGTGCAACTGCACCTATTTGAAATCCTATGGATGGATTCGATTTAAATTGTCCTAGCAGCAATTGAGAATTCCAGCACGAAACAATTAAAATCATTACAAGGTGTTTACTTTGATGCAATTTTGGAATCATTCGAAACAAATTTAAGATAATATCCATTAAAGCATCCGCTGAAACAAAAATAAAGCCATCTATACGGAAGTTGAAAAAAAACTCATTGAAGCATTTATCTTTGTTGCTATGCAGACATCTAAATTTTTGTATTGGGGCGCTCAAATTGGAGGTTGGTTCGTTTACGCAATGTTAACGATTCTAGCAACCTATGCAGATAATCCAGCCAAAATGAACTCACAATTTTGGATTTCCTTACTGTTAATGATCGCCTCTGGATTAGGTGTTACTCATTTGATGCGTCTTTTTTTATTGAACAGAAATTGGCTAAGATTAAAATTTGGTCCACTTGTGCCAAGAATTGTGACGATTTCAATTATTACAGCTGCGATTTTTGTTGCCTTGATCCATTTGACGTCTTGGTTGGTAGAAAGAGAAAATATTTTCGATAATTCTGTTTTCAATCTTGAACTTTTGATTGACGTTTTGAGCACAACTTTATTGATGATATTGTGGAACGCAATCTATTTTACGTATCATTTCTTTAAGAAGTCAATCGACCAAGAACTCCATAACTTGCAATTGCAGTCGAGTCAAAATGAAATTGAATTGAAAACGTTGCGGTCGCAATTAAACCCTCATTTTTTATTTAATTCTTTGAATAGTATTAGAGCATTGATTGATTTAGAACCTGTTAAAGCCAAACAATCGGTAACAACTTTATCCAATCTTTTAAGAAATTCATTGGTATTAGGAAAAAATGAATTCATTACTTTACAAGAAGAATTGCAAATTGTAAAAAGTTATCTTGAACTTGAAAAGATCAGATTTGAGGAAAGATTAGAAGTTATTTGGGAGATTGATGAATCTTTGAATGAAATTTTAGTACCACCATTTATCTTGCAAACGCAAGCTGAAAATGCAATCAAACATGGAATTTCAAAAATTGTTGAAGGAGGAAAAATAATTATTTCAACAAAAAAAATCAATGAGTACTGGATTGAACTGACGATTTTGAACTCAGGTGAATTGGGATATCAAGTAGATACTGGAATTGGTATAGAGAATTCGAAAAGAAGATTGGATTTACAATACAATGGCAATGCACTTTTTGATTTATTTCAAAAGGATGAGCATGTTGTTTGTAGCATAAAAATGAAGTTATGAGAGTTATAATCATTGATGATGAAAGATTGGCAAGGGAAGAATTAAAATCTTTGCTTAGTCAATTTAGTTTTATTGAAATCGTGGATGAAGCTAAAAATCCGGAGGAAGGAATTGCTAAAATCAAAGAACATCAGCCAGATTTGATTTTTTTAGATATTCAAATGCCAGGAATGAATGGTTTCGATATGCTTAAAAAGTTGGATGAAATTCCAAAAGTTGTATTTGTGACAGCTTATGATGAATTTGCATTAAAAGCATTTGAGGTTAAGGCCTTAGATTATTTATTAAAACCTGTTGACCCTGAAAGATTAAAGGAAACAATTCAGAAACTACAACAACCTGAGGAGGAATTCGCAACCAAATTGAATCCATTGCCAGCACAAAAAGAAAAAGTTCTGCAAGCTGGCGATAAAATTTTCATCAAAGATGGCGAAAAATGCTGGTTCATTGATATTTCTGAAGTACGGATGTTTGAATCTGATGGAAACTATGTTAAAGTCTATTTTGATAGATTTAGACCGTTGATTTTGCGTTCACTAAACAGTTTAGAAGATCGATTAGACCCAAAATTGTTTTTCAGAGCAAATCGAAAATTCATTATAAATTTGAATTGGATCAGTAATGTTGAAAATTGGTTCAATGGAGGTTTACAAGTAAGTTTGAAAGACGGCGAAAAAGTTGAAATTTCACGCCGACAAGCAATCAGATTTAAAGAATTAATGAGTTTGTAAATCGTTGATTATACCAATGAAATGTGGTCTTCATGAATGATTACCAATCTTTGTTTGTAGAGATTTCCCAATGCTTGTTTAAAGGTTTTTTTGCTCATTCCTAAAGTATCACGAATAGCATCAGGATCACTTTTGTCTGTCAAACGCAATTTTCCTTCGTTTTTTTCCAAGTATTTTAAAATAATTTCGCTGTTTGGTTCAATTTTTTGAAATCCTGGTTTTTCTAATGATATATCCAATTTTCCATCTTCACGAACTTTGGTAACATAGCCTTTGCAACGCTCTCCACGTTTCAAAAATCTAAAAATATCATTGTTGTAAATCAGTCCGCTATACGTATCATTAACAACGACATTTTTACCTAAATCTGTTGTTTCACAGATTAATACATCTACTTCGTCTTTCTCTTTGACAACAATTAATTCGGTTTCAAAAAACTTTTTGACCTTTGCAGAAGCTACTAATCTTTGTGTAGCTTCATCGAGATATAAATAGACCAAATAATATTTTCCTTCTTCCATTTTTAAACTTTGTTCCTTGAAGGGAACAAGCAGATCTTTTTCTAAACCCCAGTCCAAAAATGCACCAAAATGGGTCACTTCTTTGACTTTTAGAAATTCAAATGAATTTAGTTCAATCAATGGTTTTTCTGTTGTTGCAACCAATCGATCTTCAGAATCAAGGTATAAAAAGACTTCAATTTCATCTCCGATAGACAAATCTGGAGTCAAATATTTGGTTGGCAACAAAACGTCATTGTCTTCATCATCGCCCAGATAAGCGCCAGGATTAGTGAATCGTAAAATTGTAAGTTTATTGTATTGACCGAGATGCATCATAATTGTATTCTAAAACACAAAGGTATGAATAAAGCAGGAAGAATTCGTTTTATAAATTATCATTTTCAATTAACAAGACATAAAAAAAGGTTATCGCATAATTTCCGATAACCTTTGCTATTTATTAATCTAAGTTTTTAAAAATATGAACTTGACGCAGATTTTGAGTTGATAATCGCACAAGGCAAATTCAATTCATTGGTCATCAATGATTGCGCAAATTTGTCAAATTGCGGCAGCAAACTTTCTGTGTGATAAGCCAACGCAATTAAATCTCCTTGATTTGCTTTGGTGTAATCTATAATTTTCTTTTGAAATGATCCACTTCCATCAATGTGCGTTACTTGAGAAATCAATTTTCGATCATCGTATTGATTTTTAACAAGTAATATTCTTGTTGCCATTTTTTTGCTTTGTAGTGGATCTGTTATTTTTTCTGTAACAATCAATAATTCAGCATTAAACATCATTGCTAAATCGCCCGCAACATTTGTAATTTGCAAACTTTCTTTGGTCAAATCAATTGGAACAATAATTTTCTTGATTTCAATTAAAGGCGTTTTTTCTTGAACAACCAAAAAAGGTACATTGGAACTGGTAATCACTTTCATGGCGTGACTTCCAAACAATTTTTGCATGCCCACTTGACCATGAGTTCCCATGATTATTAGTTGCGCATATTCTCTTTTGGCAATTTTTCCAATGTCCTCGAAAATATTTCCAACTTCAATCAAAGAAGTCAATTCTACATTGGCTTCCTTTGGGAAATTATTTAAAATAGCATCTAATTTTTGTTTAGCTGCTGCGACTTTACTTTTATCAGAAACTATATGTACGACTTGAATTTCCGTTTTAACGTGTTTACCAATGTGCATGGCATATTTTAAAGCAACGTCACCAACGCTAGTGAAATCATGGGGTACTAAATATAAATTATGACTCATAGTTTATTTTTTATTCAAAAATAACGAAAAATTATGTTCAAAGGTTGATTTTGAATTATCAATGAACAAATAATATCTTTGAATGATTAAATGTAATTTTTTGCTAAACAATTGATTAACGACACAATGAAATCTTAACGCTTATTTTTTTGATTTTTTTCTTGTGAAAAAGCGCTTTGATTTTATTGTATTTTTTCGCTTTTATTGCAATATAACTGTAAGAATCAAATACTTCAATGATTCCTATTTCAGTTGCTTCACAATCCATTTCTTTCATAAAAAAGCCTGCGATATCCATTTTGCGAATTTTGTCTTTTCGGCCAACGCTCAGGTACAAAGTTGTCCAACCAGTTTCTTGAAAATGACCAATAATTTCAGGAACTTTTTCATTTTTGATTTGCAATGAATTCGTATAATCTGGCAATGGTTCATCTTCAGAATGTACTAAATAGACTTTTCCATCTTTTTGCATTCTTGCAGTTCGTCCATTTCTGTGCGTGAAATCCTGCATGGTATGCGGAAATTGGTAATGAACAACATAGCTGATATCAGGAATGTCCAATCCTCTAGCAGCAAGGTCTGTACAAACCAACAAATTTTCACTTCCATTTTTGAATTTGATCAACGCGCGTTCTCTTTCTGGCTGTTCCATCCCGCCGTGAAAAAGTACATTGCTTTTTCCAAATTCAATTAAATGCTTGGAAATGCGCTCTGTGGCTTCACGATGTGAACAAAAAATCAAGGTTGGACTTGGTTTCAAAGTAGCTAAAAAAGAAACCAATGCGAAAAGCTTATCATGTCCTTCTGCTTTGATTCCGTGATAGGAAATGTCTGGTTTTTCAGCTTCTAAAAAATCGTGTGTTGTAAACGTAAATCCTTTGATGATTTCGGGTAATTCATCAATTTTTGTAGCACTGATTAATTGTATAGAATTTATTTGATTTCCATAAGAGTAAATTTCATTGATTTCTCTTAAAAAACCCATTTCTAAGGTTTTGTCATATTCATCAATGATTAAATGGGAAAATCCTTTCAAACCTTTGGTTTCTCTGCGAAAATGGTCCAACATTCTACCTGGGGTTGCAACAATCACTCTTGGATTTTGCTCCATTTGTTGCGCCTCATTTTTGTATGAATGTCCACCATAACATAAAACGGTTTTGATTTCTGTTTTCAATGAACTCCAATTTTTGGCAACTTGATGCGCCAATTCCCTTGTTGGACAAAGTATTAAGATTTGCTCATTTTCAGGAGCTTTCTCTAAAATTTCGATTAATTTGATTAAATAGGCCAATGTTTTTCCGCTTCCAGTATTGGCGAGCAATATCGAAAATGGACTTTTATCTTGGAAGTAAACGGATTGCATGTCAGTTGGACGTTCAAGTCCTGCATTGACAAAATATTGATTGTAATTCACGCCACAAAGTTAGGAATAAAGCTCAATGATTTTTATTCAAACAATTTCAATTCGGATGTAAAGACTTTATTTTCCCAATTCTTCTACACGTTTTTGGCGTTGCATTGGGTTTTCTTTGTCTTTTTGCTGTTGAAATAATTGGAATCTTGTTGGTTGCACCGCAGTAGGCCACGAATTATTATCTAAATCACAATCAGCTGTTTCCAAAAATGGATCTATTCTAATTGATTTCACTTTTTGGTCTAAAATCAAAACTTTTGATACTTGCGTTTCGTCCATTCTCCATATTTCAGCAGGAATTCTGATAACATCCGTTTTTCCATCTTCAAAGGTGACTTGAATTATCACAGGAGAAACCAATCCACCTTTGTTGCTGATTTTTAATTCGTAAAATTCTTTTCCGCTGTTCAACAATTTCAAATCTTCTGCAGATAATTTTTGTTTCAAGTCATCATATTGTTTTTTGTCCAATGCATCAGCTTCATAAATTTTGCGTTTTGCGTAAAAATCATCAATGGTTGGGTCCAATTCGTTTACCGTTTTTTCGATGCTGGTTTTATTTCTTGTATCTCCAATAAATTGATCTTTTTGAGCAACTTTTTCCTTGTTGATTTGCTTTTCAACTGTTGGATCTTGCGTGTTTAATTCAAAATGATTTACATCATCAAGGGAAATATCTACAAATTCAGTAGAGTAGAACCATCCTCTCCAGAACCAATCTAAATCCACTGCAGAAGCATCTTCCATCGTTCTGAAAAAATCTGCTGGCGTTGGATGTTTGAATTTCCATCGTTCGCAATACATTTTGAAAGCATAATCAAATAGTTCGCGCCCCATGATTGTTTCTCTCAAAACGTTTAATGCAGTAGCTGGTTTTCCGTAAGCGTTATTTCCAAATTGATAAATAGATTCAGAATTGGTCATAATTGGTGAAATGAACTTCGGATTTCCGCGCATGTAATCGGTAATCATGTATGCTGGACCGCGGCGAGATGGATATCCGCGTTCCCATTCTTGTTCTGTCAAGTATTGAACAAAAGTGTTTAAACCTTCATCCATCCACGACCATTGTCTTTCATCAGAATTGATAATCATCGGAAAGAAATTGTGTCCAACTTCATGGATAATTACGCCCCACATTCCGTATTTCGTTTCTTCTGAATAAGTTCCATCTTCTTCCGGACGACCGCCGTTGAAACAAATCATCGGATATTCCATTCCAATTTGTTTAGAATGAACAGAAATGGCAACAGGATAAGGATAATCAACTGTATATTTTGAATATGTTCTTAATGTGTGGGCAACCAATTTGGTTGAATATCTTTCCCACAAAGGATTTCCTTCTTTTGGATAATATGACATGGCCAAAATGGATTTTCCTCCGATCTTAACAGATTGCGCGTCCCACATGAATTTTCGTGAACTTGCAAATGCGAAGTCTCTCACGTTAATTGCTTTGAAAATCCAAGTTTTGGTTTTTGAAGTGCCTTCTTTTTCGTTTTCTTCTGCTTCAGCTTGCGTCACAATCAAAACAGGTTTATCAGAAGTAGAAGCAGTTTTCATTCTCGATTTCTGATCAGCAGTCAATACTGAAGAAGCATTTTGCAATTCTCCTGTTGCTCCAACAATGTGATCAGCGGGAACAGTAATACTAACATTATAATCCCCAAAAGGAAGTGTAAATTCTCCTTTGCCTAAAAATTGTTTGTTTTGCCAACCTTCAACGTCGTTGTAAACACACATTCTTGGGAAGAATTGTGCAATAGTGTAAAGGTAGTTTTTGTCTTTTTGAAAATATTCTAATCCAGATCTTCCACCCACTTTATCTCTGTCGTTGACATTGTACCACCATTTGATTTTGAAAGAAATACTTTGATTTGGTCCCAATGCTTGCGGTGGATCGATGCGCATCATGGTTTTGTTGATGAAGTATTTCAGATTTTGACCGTTAGTTGATTGAACATATTCAATTTTGAAGCCACCGTCATAATAGAACATTTTTCTTTTGACATCATTGATGCTTTTGAAATCTTCCATTTTTTCGACCTCAATCAATTTTGTATCAGAATTTTGTGCGTAAATATTTTGGTCTAATTGTAACCATAAATATTCTAATTTGTCTGGCGAATTGTTGGTATATGTAATGATTTCTTCTCCACGGATTATTTGCTTTTCATCATCCAATACCAAATCTATTTTATAATCTGCTTTTTGCTGATAATAATGATTTCCTGGCGCACCTGCTGCAGTTCTAAATTCGTTTGGTGTAGGTAATTCAATATCTAATTGAGCAAATTTAGTTTGACCAAAACTGATGGTACTTATCACTAAAAGACTTGAAGAAAGAAATATTTTCATGGAGTTAATTTTTCAAATGAATGACAGATGATTTCTGATTTTGGAGAAAAACCGCCGTTTGTTTTTTGTTATTTTGAATAAATGTCAATTTATTTTGTTGTGCTTCAAAAACATCCATCATTGAGCTAAATGTGATGTTTAGTTTTTCATTTAAAGTTACATTTTCTGCCAAAAGGTAAATTTGGATCATTCCGGTGGCTGAAATTTCAAAGCCTAATAAATGAAAATCGGCTTTTTGATTGTCAAATTCAACTTGAAAAGAATTCAAAATAAATTTTTCTACTTCAAGATTCGCGATAGAATCATTCACCAAAAATTCTAAACTTTTATCAATTGATTTAGATTTCATCAAAACATCTTCCAGATCATGTGCAGAAAGCACAATTGTTGTTTCTAAAGTATGATTAATCTCATTATATTGCATTTCAGCAAAACCGAAATAATAATTGTGAGACCAAGTACTAAAACTCAGCAAAAAACTGGAGAGAAATAAGAAAGTAAATTTCATAACTTCCCAAAAATAAGAAAGAAATTAAACAAATGTTCAGTTTTGTTAAAAATGTAGTTGTTATTTTGATAGTTTCGTTCTTAACTTTACTCCAAAATATTGTATAAATGACAAAAACTGCGGTAAGAAAATATTTAACAAGTTTATTTTTTGCCTTGATTGTTTTTTCGATTTCAATTTGGCAACAGTTTGAATGGGCTTTGGCGTTTGTTTTGGCTTGGAATGTTTTTGGAATTTTTTATTTAATCTTTAATGTGATTCTTTTTTCTAAATCAGACGTGAATCAAATTCAAAAACTATGTTCGAAAGAAGATGTAAGCAGTTGGATTTTGTTTGCCTTTGTGGTTTCCGCTTGTATGATTGGTCTATTGAGTGTCTTAAGTTTTATGAATAACACGAGCGCTTGGCAATCAGGTTCTATCTTGGGTTCCATTCTTTGTATTTCAGCAGTTGGATTTTCATGGTTGATGGTCCATTTGGCTTTTGCAGTGCGATATGCACACTTATTTTATGGCGATAATAATAAACAGTTTTCCAAACATGCAAAGGGCTTGATTTTTCCAGAAGATGATTTTCCAGATTACTTTGATTTTGCTTATTTTTCTATTGTAATCGGAATGACTTTTCAGGTTTCAGATGTTGTGATTACTTCCAAAGGAGTAAGAAGACTGGTGTTAATCCATTCGATTATTGCATTTATTTTCAACACAGTAATTATCGCTATGACCGTAAGTCAAGTAATTGGAATGAATAATAAATAAATTTACAACCTTTCCAATGGCGTTTTTACTCCATCAACGAGTGAATAGCAAGCCAATTTATCTTTAAAAACGGCTGTTTTGAAAATTGATTTTTTGAGCAACATGCGCACACATTCTTGAATTCCTTCAACAATAGATGGATGAGGATGAATCAACTCTGAAAGTACTTCAATTCCAGCGTTCATTTTGATTAACAATCCAACCGCTTGAATAGTGGAAGATGCATGTTCACCAACTGCACGCATCCCAAGAATTTTCATTTCTTTGTCGTTGGTCACAATTATTTTGAAAAAACCTTGTGTTTTGCGCATGGCAATTGCTCTTGCGATGACTGAATAATCAATTTTAACGACTTTGACAGGAATATTTTTCTCAATACATTGTTGCTCATTTAATCCAACTGCAGCTACTTCTGGATTTAAGAACATGATGGTGCAAACGTTGTCGTAACTGATTCGATCTTGTGTGCTTTCAAAAATCTTTTCAACTGCATGTCTGGCTTCAATTTCTCCCATATTTACCAATGCAATGCGCCCCGTTACATCTCCAACAGCATAAATATTTTGGATATTGGTTTGGGTGTCGTTGTCGCCGATATGAAAACCTCTTTGAGACATTTGAACCCCAGCATTTTCCAATCCTAATTGTTCTATATTTGGAATTCTCCCAATTGAAAGCAGTGCTTTTTCAACTTGTATTATCTCATTTTCTTTGTCAGAATAAGAAAGTTCATATTCCACCATTCCATTCTTGATTTCCATTCTCACGAGTGATGCATTGTGATGGACAACAACACCATTTTTCTCCATATTTCTGCTCACCAAATCAGAAACATCTTCATCTTCAAATGGCAAAATTCTGTCCTGTCTGTCGATGATGTAAACCTTGGTTTTTCCGAAATTTGAAAAAATAGTGGCGTATTCACAGCCTATAACTCCAGCGCCAACGATAACTAAACTTTCTGGATAATTTTCCAAACTTTCGATGCCATTGCTTGACAAAATGATTTTTTCATCTACTTCAATATTAGGCAAAGAGCGAGGTCTACTTCCTGTTGCTATAATGATATTTTCAGCCCAAATGATTTTCTTTTCTCCATCATTTGTAATTTCAATTTCATTTTTTGAAAGTAATTTAGCTGTTCCTCTTTTGTAATCAAATTTGATGCTTTTTGTTTCGTTTTGTAAAAGAGATATGTGACAAGAATATTGAAATTTTCTCTCAAAAACAGCTTCTTCTATGGTAGTTTGAACATCTTTCCATGGAATTTCGTAGCGACTCCTTTCTATTGAATTGCCAATCGTTTCATTGATATCGCTCACTTTCCTTGATAATTCCCACATAGTTTTTGATGAGAGCGCACCATTGTAAACGCCAGCGCCTCCAACCCTAAATTTTTCAATCAAACAAACAGTTTTGTGGTAATCGATCCCACGCATGGCAGCAGCATATCCAGCAGGTCCTCCACCAATAACCACTAAATCAAATTTTTCCATTTAAAGTTGAATTTCGTGCTAAAAGTAATAGCTTTCTCATTGATTTTACATTTTTAGTATAATTTTCTAATTTTGTAAGATGATTTACAATGATTTATTGGCAAATGCAACTGACGAGTTTCAGGAAAATAAGAAATTAGTTCAGAAGTATAAGAAGTCAAATCACAGAGAATTAGATAATTCTTTTCACAAGGAACATGACAAAGTATTTAAAAGTATTGACTGTTTATCTTGTGCAAATTGTTGCAAAACCACAAGTCCAATTTTTAGGGATATAGATATCAAACGAATTGCGTCTAAATTAAGAATGCCAATTGGAAAATTTATTGATGCTTATTTAAAAGTTGATGAAGACAAAGATTATGTGCTAAAACAATCTCCATGTGTTTTTTTAAGTGCAGATAATTCATGTGATATTTACGAAGATAGACCGCTTGCTTGTAGAGAGTATCCGCACACAAATCGGAAAAACATGTATCAAATTTTAGACCTTACGTTAAAAAATTCTCACATTTGTCCTGCTGTGAGTAAAATTTTCACAAATTTAAATTTAAAAAAGTAAGTAATATCCAACTATTATTATTTCTTTTACGTCTTAATTTTGCTAGAATTTAGTAATATTGGGAAGAGAATATAAAATTAATTATTTTAGGGTTAGATTTCTCTTTTTGATAGATACAAAAAACAAATTAAAAACTATGAAAATCATCTTTCTCCTAGGTGTATTGTGCTTATTTATAAACAATTCTAATGCTCAAAGGGCAAAGAATGGTAGTTATACTGCAACTGCAGCAAACACAGTTGTAAACTCATATACTGCATTAACTGCAAATGCCACTGCAAATCAAACTTCAATTTCAGTTTCTGATGTTGTTTTGACAAATTCAATTCTTACCACTGCGCTATCTCCTGGCGATTTATTATTGATAATTCAAATGCAGGGAGCTTCCATGGATATTGATTTAACTGCAACTGTGGATTGGGGAGGAAGTTATACTTCAGCTATTGGACATGCGGGCGATTGGTACAATTTTTTAGATATTTGGGGTCAGGTAACTAACTACAATCAAGCAGGTAAAAATGAGTATGTACAGGTGGCATCTGTTTCTGGCGCTTCTACAATCAATTTAACTTGTGGATTAAAAAATAGCTACGCAATCAGTGGAAAAGTTCAAGTGATTCGTGTACCAAGATTCAGTCAATTGACAATTAATAATGCATCAAGTATTATTCCAACTACTTGGAATGGAACTACTGGTGGTGTTGTAGCAATTGAGGTTGATGGAAATTTAGTTGTTAATTCTGGTGGAAAAATTGAAGCAAATGGCAAAGGTTTTAGAGGAGGACAACAAATTGATAATGTTTCTATTTCTGCTGGATCTGGAAGTGTAAATGATACACCCTATCCAGCGACTTCAAATGGAGATTTGGGTTCCGAAAAAGGAGAAGGAATAGGAGGTTCCACAAGTGATTACATTAATCTTTATTCTCGCTATGGTGTTTCTGCACCTGCAAATGGTGGAGGAGGAGCATGCCATCATAATTCAGGAGGCGGTGGAGGCTCCAATGTTGGAACAGGCACGTATACTGGAAAAGGCGTTCCGAATCCAACTTACAATTCCATTTGGAATTTAGAAAGTGTGCCAATTGGCGGAGTCAACAGTGCAGGAGGAGGAAGAGGAGGATATAGTTATTCAAATTCAAATCAAAATGAAGCCACTCTTGGACCAAATCAATTGGCTTGGTCTGGAGATTATAGAAGAAATAATGGAGGTTTAGGAGGTAAACCTTTGGCATTTGATCCTACCCGTGTTTTCATGGGCGGTGGTGGTGGTGCCGGTGATCAAGACAACAATTATGGTGGAGCAGGAGGACAAGGTGGAGGAATAGTGATGCTCCAAGTTTTTGGTACCATTACTGGTCAAGATGCAACAACTTGTACCATTGAAGCAAATGGTGCAAATGGAATAGCGGCAAATGCTTCAAATCTAACAGCAACACTTGCGCAAAAATTTGGAAATGATGGCGGCGGCGGCGGCGGCGGTGGTGGTGCAATTATCATATCAAATAATGGAACAATTCCTTCGGGTATTGGACTCTTAGCCAAAGGTGGAGCTGGTGGGAATCAAAATCTTTCTGTCGGGCCGCTTCAAACTGTAAATGAAGCTGATGGACCTGGAGGAGGTGGCGCAGGTGGACAAATTTCCATTACTGCCGGTACACCTGTTTCTGCTGTTACTGGCGGAATAAATGGAGTAACTAATTCAACCCAAGTAAACGCTTTTCCACCAAATGGAGCCACTTCAGGAGGTGCAGGCTTAACAAATTCGGGAGTAGAATTTTATGATTTAAATGTTCAAAATGCATCCATTTGTGGATCTGGATCAACAACTTTGACAGTAACAGTAGTGGGAACACTTCCAGCTGGTTCAACTGTAGGTTGGTACACAAGCCAATTTAGTGGAACATCTTTCCATACTGGTTTAACTTATACAACTCCTGTTTTGAATTCAACAACCACTTATTATGTTGGTATTTGTCCAGGTAGTTTCAGAAAACCAGTACAAGTAACAATTGGGTCGAATCCCGTAATTTCAGGAACTGCTGTCATTACTGATGTAAGTTGTGCTGGAAATGATGGTGCAATAAGTGGTTTGACGGTTTCTGGAGGAACACCTAACTACAGTTTTTCTTGGAATGGAAATTCATCTGCATCAGCAAATTTAAGTAATGCAATTGCAGGAAATTATACACTGACAGTAACTGATGCAACTGGTTGTACAGCTACAAGCGGACCGTATACTATTGCTAGTGCTGGAGGACCAGTAATTGATGCGAGTTTAGTAAGTTTAACCAATCCAACTTGCGCAGGAAATAATGGTTCAATTACAGGAATAACACAAACAGGAGGAATCACCACAACTTGGAGTAATGCTGGTGGGAATAGTTTAAATGCTACGAATTTAAATGCGGGTTCTTATACTTTAACAGTTACTGATGCAAGTAATTGTTCTGCAACTTCTGGTCCATATTTATTAACTGCGCCTACTGGGCCTACAGTGGATGCTGGCAATGTTGTCATTTCTGATGAAAACTGTGGAAGTTCAAATGGTTCAATTATTGGAATAACAGCTGCTGGTTCAGGTTTAACATTCAGTTGGACAAATACCTCACAAACAACTTTAGATATTTCTACTCTTACTGCTGGAACTTACACATTGACAGTTTTGGATAACCAGGGTTGTTCAACAACAAGTGGACCTTATGTGGTTGGATCAAATGTGGCGCAAAGTATTGATATTTCAGGAATTGTAATAACTGCAGAGACTTGTGGTTTGAATAATGGTTCAATTTCTGGAATTCAAATTTCAGGCGGAATTGCCCCAATAACTTATTCTTGGACAAATACTTCGCAAACTACTTTGAACATCTCAAATTTAAATGCAGGAACATATACTTTGACTGTTTTAGATGGAAATGGTTGTTCAGCAATCTCAAATCCATTTACAATCGTAGATACTCCGATGCCAACAATTAATGACATAAATATTTTGATAACAAGTGAGTCTTGTGCTGGTGGAGATGGCTCTATTTCTGGAATCACGGCTACGGGAACAGGTCTGACTTTTGCTTGGAACGGAGTGAGTGGTAGTTTGAATCAAACAAATTTAAGCGCCAATTCTTATAATTTGGTAGTGACTGATAACAATGGTTGTCAAGTTTCAAGCGGACCGTATGTTGTAACTGGAAGTACTCCATTGAGTATTGATATGACAAATGTTTCAACAACAGCTACAGCTTGTAGTTCAAATACAGGAACAATATCTGGGATAGTTATCACAGGTGGAATAAGTCCAACATTTACTTGGTCAAATGGTGCTACAACTTTGAATCAAACTGGTTTGGGTGCAGGAACCTACACAATTTCTGCTTCCGATAATCAAGGTTGTACGGATTCTGAAACAATTACAATTGCGCTTGGGGTAGGTCCTGTTATCAATAGTTCTGCAGTAAATGTTGTTCAAACTTCATGTGGTCTAAATAATGGTGAAATTTCAGGTCTGGTTGACAATTCAGGAACGGCTACATTTGCTTGGTCTGGTTCAACGGAAACAAGTTTGAATATTGCTGATTTATCACCTGGGAGTTATACTTTGACAGCAACTGGTGCAAATGGATGTTTAACTCAGTATGGTCCTGTTATCATTGGAAGTTCATCTGCGCCAACTGCGGATTTTACATATTCACCTTCAGATGTAAATCCTGGTGACGCAGTGCAATTCTCAGATTTATCTTCTACAAATGTTGTGGCATGGAATTGGTTTATTGATACTTCAAGTATAAATATTGAAAATCCAGGTTATACTTTTGTAACCGAAGGAAATTTTCAAGTTGTACTAGTAGTAACAGATGCATTGGGTTGTACAGCAACTATTACTAAAATTATTCCTGTGTTTAATGAGTTTGTAATTCCGAATGTGATTACAACAAATGGCGATGGAAACAATGATAAATTTGAAATTAAAGGTCTAGAGATTAACACTTCTGTTGAAATTTTGAATCGTTGGGGTGAGGTTGTTTTCAAATCGGATAATTATTTAAACGATTGGAAAGGACAAGATTTGAATGGAAATACCTTGAGTAATGGGGTTTACACCTATTATATAAAGAACCAAAAAGGGGTTATAAAACAAGGTTTTGTTCATCTAATAGATTAATAATTGTTTTGAATTAAAAAAAATAGTATTTTTGTTTTAATAATTAAATTCTTTTGAAGTACACTACTGAAGATATAATTGATACTGCATCGAAATCGGTTTTTGACTCTATTCGTGATCGCTATGTTAAAGATGATGCTTTAACTATAGTGATGGCGCACTGTGGAGTCTTTTCTCAAGATTTGGTGAACAGCTTAGGTGAAGGTGCAGAAGAAATCTTAATTGCTTCAAACGAGAAAAGACAGATGATAAGAAAAATATTTTCTGTTTTGATTGAAGGTCTACAAAATATCAAAATTCACGGTGAACCGAATAAAGATGATGTCAAAACTGGAATTCTAGTTTTAGCTAAAGGTCAAGATTGTTACAAAATTACCTTTGGAAATCTAATTTTAAATAAATTGGTTCCATCAATGACAGAAAGATTGTCTGAATTAAATCAGCTGGATGAGGTTGAATTAAAAGAAAGATACATGAAAGTCTTGAGCGATGGAATTTTATCTAACAAAGGCGGAGCTGGTCTTGGTTTTATCACCATGAGAATGAAAGCAAAATCATTGTTAAAGTTTGGATTTGAAAAGATCTCCAAAGATAAATCAGTTTTCACATTTGAATTAGTGATTAATAAATTGGCTGAAAACGCTTGATTTTTAATTAAATAATCAATCAATTTCTAATGATAAAAGTGGCGTTCGATCAATCGTATGCACATCCATTGCCTGAAAACCATCGTTTTCCAATGGAAAAGTATGATTTATTGCCTAAACAGCTATTGCACGAAGGGACATTAGAGAAAATTCATTTTTTTAGACCAGATATTTTATCAAATGAATTTGCACTTGCTGTACATGATTTTGAATATTTAGAGCGATTAAAGTTGCTTGCATTAACACCAAAAGAACAAAGGATCACAGGGTTTCCACATACCCAAGAGTTAATTGAGCGAGAATTCAGGATTATGGAAGGCACGAGAATGTGCGCTGAATATGCCATTCAAAACAAGGGGATTTCTTTGAATATTGCTGGTGGAACTCATCATGCATTTACGAATAAAGGAGAAGGATTTTGTCTATTAAACGATCAAGCAATTGCTGCAAGATGGTTATTGAAGGAGCAACTCGTAAAAAAAATATTAATCATTGATTTAGATGTGCATCAAGGAAATGGAACTGCCGAAATTTTTAAAAATGAAAAGGCAGTTTTCACTTTTAGCATGCATGGTGATCATAATTATCCACTACATAAGGAAAAATCTGATTTAGATGTTCCTTTGTATGATGGCATGATAGATGAGGTTTATCTCAATTTATTGGTTGAAAATTTAGAAATTATCCTTCAAAAAATAACACCTGATTTTATTTTTTATCAGTGCGGGGTTGATATTTTGGCAACTGATAAATTGGGTAGATTAAATCTTACAATTCAAGGTTGTAAAAAAAGAGATGAAATTGTTTTTCAATTAGTTAAACAATTAGGAGTTCCCGTTGTTTGTAGTATGGGTGGGGGTTATAGCCCAGATATCAAAACAATTATTGAAGCACATGCCAACACATTTCGTGTTGCAGTTAAACTATTTGAATAATGAAATTAATTTTTAAAATCCTAATTTGTGTTTTTGTTTGTCTTGTTTTAGGCGGATTATCA
>JBFYPS010000242.1:0-5493 GCA_041303135.1 Crocinitomicaceae bacterium
AAATCATGGAGGCTGCAAAAGAAGTCTTTATGAAATATGGTTTGTATGGTGCAAGAATGCAAGATATTGCTGATTCAGCAGGCATCAACAAAGCGTTGCTACATTATTACTTTAGAAACAAGGAAAAGCTTTTCGACCAAGTTTTTGAGGGTGCACTTTCGAAGTATTTCGAAAATATGTGGATTTTTTCTGATAAATCAATTCCCGTAAAAGAGCGCGTGTTGACTTATGTGGACAAGATTATCGATTTCTTGTCTGAATATCCTCAAATGTCGATGTTCATTATCAAGGAAATAAGCATCAACCCTGAACTTTTTAGAGAAAAAGTGATGTCTTTGAAGAAAGACAAATCATCTAATTTATTGGCTGCTTTGAACGAAGGAATCGAAAACAATGAAATCGCTCCGATTGAACCGATTGTTTTTATGATTAATCTTCACTCTTTGTGCGCATATCCTTTTTTAGCTTCTCCGATTTTCAAAGCGATTGTCAATAGCAATGAAATGGATTGGGAAGATGCTCAAAATCAAAAATTAAAACAATCAGTCAAAGAATTTGTCGAATTTAAACTAAGTAAAAACACCAACTTAAAATGAAAAAAATCATTATTCTCTTGATTTTGTCTGGAGGTTTTGTCCATGCGCAAGATGCGAGTATTCCTTTGGATTCTTGTGTCAAATGGGCGAAACAAAACTATCCGCTGATCAAACAAAACAATTTATTGTCTGAAAATTCCGCGAATAATTTGCGCTCCATCAATGAAAATTGGTATCCAAAAATGTCTTTTTTAGCGAGAGCAACTTATCAAACGGAAGTTGTAGCGTTTAATTTGCCTGGAACAAATTACAATTTTCCACACGATGCTTATTTGTCGAATGTAAGTCTAGAGCAAACGCTTTTCGACGGGGGACAAACTTCGCAACTAAAGAAAATCGAGAAGCTCAATGCTGATTTCGAGATTCAAAAAAATGAAGTCGAATTGTATAAATTAATTGAGCGTGTAAGTCAATTGTATGTCAATATTTTACTGACTAGAGAAAATCTTAAAATTTTGAATACTTACAAAAATGACCTCAACAACAAGCGCAAAAATTTGGCTGCTTCGTTGGTGAATGGACTAGCCTTGCAAAGTAATTTAGATGAATTGGATGCAGAATCTTTGAAAACAGATCAATCAATCATTGAAGCTACAGAAAATCTCAATGGATTGTATGAAATGCTTACTGTTTTCATTGCTAAACCTTTGAATGACAATTCAGAGTTGACTTTGTTACCAGTTGGCGGAATTGTGAAACAAGTAAATATCGCTCGACCAGAAATGAAAATGTTAACCATTCAGCAAGAATTGTTGGGTTCAAGATATCAATTGACAAACAAATTGGCTTTGCCTAAAGTTTCCATGAATGTGGGCGCAAATTATGGTCGTCCGGGTCCGAATTTCATCAATCAAAACTTGCGTTTCTTCGGCGATGCTTCTTTGAGTTTGAAATGGAATATCAGTTCACTGTACGGTTTGAGCAAAGAAAAAACGAAGTACAATTTAAACAATCAAATGATTGACTTGCAACGTGAATTGTTTCTTTTCAATGTTAAGAGCACGATGATTTCTCAAGAGGCACAAATCAGAGCGTTGGAAGAAATGATTTCTAAAGACAAACAAATCATCGAAAAAAGACACAATGTAACTGTTACTGCTGCCACTCAATTGGAAAATGGAAAAATAACCGTGACCGATTATTTGACGCAACTCAATGCAGAAATGCAAGCGACTTTGAATCAAAAGATACATGAAGTGAAGTTAATGAACGCCATGACTTCTTACAATACCACGCGAGGCGTGAATCAATTTTAATCAAATTTTTTAGAAAAATAATCAAACGAAATCATGGAAAAAGAACCAAAAAAGAATAAAAAAGTCAAAATTTTTGCAGGAATTGGCGGCGTTTTATTGACAATAGGTGTTGTCTATTTTATACTAGGCGCCAATTATGAATCAACAGATAATGCACAATTAGACGCTGATATTGTACCGATTAAATCGAGCGTTTCAGGTTACATCAAATCAATTCATTTCAAAGACAATCAATTCATTAAAAAAGGCGAATTGCTTTTCACCATTGATGATACAGATTTAAGAACACGTGTTGCGCAAGCGGAAGCTGCCTTGGAAAATGCCAAAGCAAATTTAATTTCAGTGAGAAGTAGTGCCAAAGCGACAAGCCAAAATGCAGATGCTGCAGTTTTATCCTCTTCCTCAAACGAAGAAAACATCAACGCTGCAAAAGCACGATTGACAAGAGCGCAAGAAGATTTCAAACGTATTAAAAACATGTTGGACGCCAAAGCGGCAACACAATCTCAATACGACAATGCGAAAGCAGAATTAGATATTGCAACAGCCCAATATGCAGGAACAATCAATCAATACAAATCTTCTTCCGCATCTTCTTTAGGCGTTCGTTCGCAAGCGGAAGCGCAAAGTGCGATGATTTCCTTGGCTCAAGCTTTGGTAAAACAACGTGAAGCGGAATTGATTTTAGCACAAACGCAATTGGATTACGCAACCGTTGAAGCTCCTTGTGATGGAATTGTTTCGCGCAGAGCAGTTGAAGAGGGGCAATACATCACAATTGGTCAACCTTTGTGTTCAGCGATTGACAATACGCAATTGTGGATTACAGCCAATTTCAAAGAAACGCAAGTAAGTAAAATTCATCCAGGTCAATCGGTGGAAATCAAAATCGATGCGTATCCAAACATGAAAATCAAGGGTAAAGTTCAATCATACATTGGTGCGACAGGCGCAAAATTTTCGTTGCTTCCGCCAGACAATTCAACCGGAAATTTTGTGAAAATTGTACAACGCGTACCAGTCAGAATCGACATTACCAATCTTTCTGAAACTGAAAGAAAAGTTCTATTTCCAGGATTGAGTGCATTTGTAGAAGTTAAAATCAAGTAAAATTTTGGAAGGTACACTTCAAAAGCCAGCAGCAATCGAGTATCCAACGGGTGCTACCAAATGGATTCTGATTATCACCGCAATTAGTTGCGCGATATTGGAATTGATTGACACCACGATTGTAAATGTTTCCCTTCGAGAAATCAGTGGAAGCATTGGCGCCACAACGACTGAAATTGCTTGGGTTGTTACTGCTTACGCGATTTCGAACGTAATTATCATTCCGCTCACGAGTATGCTTTCAGACTTTTTTGGTCGCAAAGTATATTTTACCTCTTCCGTAATTATTTTCACTTTTGCCTCGCTGATGTGTGGTTTTTCGACCAATTTATGGACATTGGTTTTTTGGCGATTCGTACAAGGATTAGGCGGCGGTGGATTATTATCTACAGCACAAACAATCATTATTGGCTGTTTTCCGCCTAACAAAATAAGCACGGCAAATGCGATTTTCGGAATGGGAATCATTCTCGGACCAACTTTCGGACCAACTTTAGGTGGATTTATCACCGATAATTTTTCTTGGCATTGGGTGTTTTTCGTGAATATTCCGATTGGAATTGTAGCAGCCATTTTATCTTGGACGTATGTAACAAATCGAGTAGGAGCAACCAAACCGCGAAAGATTGACTGGTGGGGAATTTTATTTTTGGTACTTTCGATCGGATCCTTGCAATTTGTGTTGGAAGAAGGAACTGCCAAAGATTGGTTTGAGAGTGACGAAATTATTGCTTTCACAGCCGTTTTCGTTCTCGGGATTATTGCATTTATTTACAGAGAGTTGTCGATCGATTATCCAGCGGTAAACATACGATTGTACAAAAACTACAATCTCGCAATGGGAAGTTTGATGAACTTCATGTTGGGCTTAATGCTTTTCGGTTCTGTTTTTGTTTTTCCACTCTTTGTACAGATTTCTTTAGGCTGGACGGCAACTCAAACTGGTGTCTTCATGATACCAGGAGCGATTTTCACTGCATTTGCCATGCCAATGGTGGGCGCGATGTTGGGGAAAGGTGCAAATCCTAAAAATATTATCATTTCAGGAGTAATTATGACATTCATTTTCTTGATGATGTTGGCGTTTTCGTCGCCAGATTCAAGCGAAAGCAATTTCTATTTTCCGTTCATTCTGCGAGGATTTGGAATGGCATTTATGATGTCACCGATTTTATCGCTTGCGGTTAGTGGTTTGAATGGAAAAGACATGACACAAGCCGTGGGATTGGCCAACATGATTCGTCAGTTGGGTGGTTCAGTTGGAATTGCGTTGATCAATGTGTTTTTAACCCAAAAAAATGCAGAAATCCGAGGTTCAATGATTGGATATGTCAATCAATATGACAATGCGAGTACAGATAGAATTGCTGGCTTGACGCAAAATTTTCTTTCCAAAGGCTACAGCGCGGGAGATGCAGAAATTTTGGCGTATAAAACGATGGAAGGTTTGGTTTTCAAACAACAAGCATTGGTAAGTTACAACCAAGCATTTTTTATGGTAGGATGTTTGATTTTGGTTTGTATTCCGATCGTTTTATTAATCAGATACAAAAAAAGCGAAAAAGCTGGAATGATTTCAGATCATTGATTTTTAATTAGTTTATCAGAAAAAGCTATTTCAAGTTATTTTGGAGTAGCTTTTTTTATTTCTACTGCAACTAGTTCAGGAGAATCATAAATTGCACCGGGAGAAATTACTAATTCATCCATTGGAATATTATTGCCATAGCGTTCTTTCATTTTTTGTTTAACAATTTGAGAAGACAAATCAAATTCACCTAATTTTTGGAGTTTTCCAACCTGAATTCCAATTGCGCGATCATAAACTTTCCAAATCAATTCAGAACAATAGATTTTATCATCGGACCATTCAAATGTTATGTCGTAATTTTTTCCAATAAATTTATTAGCAACATTTTTCATTTTTTCGATATTGACTTTTGTCAAAATTTGATCCGAATTCTTTAGCCTTTTGAGTTCATACATTTTATTTTTGCCATGTGAAATCCATTTTTTTAATGGTGTTTTTTTTACTGGTTGGACTGCCTCATAAACTACAAATTCATTGCCATTTTTAAAAATAATCCCACAATGTGAAAAGGTGGAATTTGTAGCTAATTGAATCGCTTTACTTTGATTTGAAGTTGAAGATTGAAATATCAAATCACCTTCTTGAATTTCGGAATAATTTTCGGAGGTAGAATTTAACGAATCTGCAGATTTAACCGATTGATTGAATGTTTCTTTCTGCTTATTTTCGATTTTTTGGACTTTTTTACGATCAATATTTTGTTCGCAACTCAGAATTAGAAAAATAAAAAATAGTAGAAGGTGTTTTTTCATAGTAAAAGTGTTTTCCAATAAGTAAAGATAGGATATTCTTGTAAGTATGCACTTAAAAAACAATTTATTAGGCACAAAAAAACCTGAAAAGAGTTCATAAAAAACAACATTGATCCTTTGTTTTTTGAGGTAGAAACTCTTTTCAGGTACCTGCAAGGGAAAATAAAACCTAAGTCGCACAATCGTTT
>JBFYPS010000243.1:0-3594 GCA_041303135.1 Crocinitomicaceae bacterium
ATTAATTACTTTGTATTCAAATAGCAGATTTTGATGAAAAGTAGCCTAATTATCAGTTTCATTTTTTCTTTTTGCGTTCTTGGTTTCTCGCAAGACAATCCAGCTTATGTGATTTACAACAAAGCAGGAAAAAAAGTTTCTTTCACCAAAATGGAAAAAGCAATTCTTTCTAAAAAGTATATTTTTTTTGGTGAGCAACACAACGATCCGATCGCACATTGGCTTCAATTTCAAATACTAGAATCACTTTTTGAAAAACACCAAGGAAATTTAGTGGCTGGCTCCGAAATGTTTGAACGAGATAACCAAGCAGTGATTAACCGCTACTTGAATAATCAAATTGATGAGAAAAACTTCCAAGATTCTTGTCGCCTTTGGACTAATTTTGAAACAGATTACAAACCCATGCTCGATTTCGCAAAACAAAATCACATACCTTGGATTGCAACCAATATTCCTAGAAAATTTGCTTCACAAGTATTTAAAAAAGGCGTTTCGTCATTGGATTCCTTGTCAAATGAACAAAAGAAATGGATTTGTCCGCTTCCTTTTCCTCTGGATACAACACTTTCGCAATATGCTGCTTTAAGTGATGGAGAAATGCACATGGGACCAAATTTTGTGCGTGCACAAGCAATCAAAGATGCGACAATGGCGTTTTCAATCACAGAAAATCTAAATGCAAAAACAGTTTTTTATCATTTAAACGGTGCCTATCACAGTGATTTTCACCAAGGAATTTTATGGTATTTACAACAATACAATCGTTATTATTCCAAATTGGATGAAATGATTACAATCTCAACAGTTTCGCAATTGGATATTTCATCGTTAGATGAAGAGAATAGAGGTAAAGCAGATTTTATTATTTGCGTTCCTGAAAATATGACCAAAACCCATTAGACTTTTTAATAAAATTTTAGAATATGCAGTTTTTCAAAACATTAATTTTCATTTTTTTCGGTTTAGTTATTTCTGCGAACCAACTTGGTGCCCAAGTAACAACCAGTCAAGGCAATTACGACTTCAAAAAAGCCAAAATCATCACGGATTCTTTGTTAAACTATGGATTTGGAAGGGACGCTTTTGACCATTTGGAAGAAGTTTTTGGTCATGCAATCGAAGAAAAAAATGTTTCAGTAGTCTATGAAATGTTGAATTTGTATCCTGACGTCGTGGGACAATCCATGATGGAAGTTGATGAAAAACATACTTTGCTTGCGAAATTTGAATTATTGGCTACTAAAACGGATGCACCAATTTCAAATTTGATTCATGCTTTTTTGGCACAACAGCTTAGCGATGGTTATCAATGGGATTTAAATAATTGGGAAAATGATTTTGTGATTGATTGCTGGATGAATGGAAAACAAGTTTTTTTCACAGCTGAAAATAATGAATTTAACAACGAAATAATTGCTTATCACCACCAAAAGTCCATTGAAAATCCTGATGTTTTGCAACAGTTTCCAATGGGAATGTTTTTGAAAAATGCTGACGATAATTACTTATTTGCAAAAATAAAAGGAACTTTATTTGATATTTTAGGGAATCAATTGATTAATAATATTCAGACATTCGAAACATTTACAGATAATTATAATTTCAATGCGCTTGATTCAAATTGGTTTGATAAAACAGAATCATTTTTGAAAGTACAATCGACACCAGTTTTAAAATTGTATCAGCAATTGGAAATGGTCCACTTGAAAAATAAAAATTGGGAAGCTTTTACATATTGGTATTTACAACGATTGGAGTTTGTGTACAATCAATTCTATTTCGATGAAAAGCGCAACGACAAAATGCTGAAAGGTTTGGCGCGTTTACAATTGCAAATTCAAAAGCAACCTTCATCTTTGGGTGTTATTTTACGAGAAGCAGAACTAATTCAAAATCAAACCGTTTATAATTGGAATTCAAATCCTAAAGCCAAAGATCAACTTTATTTATTGCATCAAGTTTTGGTAAATGGAGCGAAAACATATCCAACTTCAATTTATGTGAAATCAACTCAACTTTTGATTGCTGACATTGAATCAAAAGAAATGAATGTGCATTTTAAATCTAAAAATATAGTCGGTAAAGCCAATTTGTTAGAAGTGAATTATAAAAATATTGAAGCTGGATATTTGCATATTTACCATATCAATAAAAATCCCGAAAATATCCTAACCAACAATCCTTTAAAAGGCCACAAACTAACCCTCGTTTATGAAAATGCTTTGACATTCGAAAAGAATGGTTTATACAACATGCATTCGAAAGATTTCTTGATTCCTACATGGAAAAACGCTGGGGAATATTTATTAATTATTTCAGCGACGAAAGACAGTGCAAATATCATTTTGAATCTTGATTCATTGCCGACAAATATCAACTTTGCATACAGTGTTTTCAATGTCAGTGGGATAGAGGTAATTTCAAACAACAGAAATGGTTCTTTTCAAATTTTCGCTTTGAATCCTTTGTCAGGTAAGCCAATCAGCGGCGCTGAGATTTATCAAACGAATCGTTCGAATTCTGAAAAAACGTTGATTGGAAAAACCAATTCAAATGGAAAATTTCAAAGGCAAGTTGTAACTGAGAGCTTAGATTGGCAAATCAAATACAAAAATGATAGTCTTTCAAATTATGCTTATAATTCAAGAAATAGAAATGATTTTGAGGATGTAAAATATAAAATTTTTACAGATCGAAATATCTACAGACCAGGGCAAACGGTTTACTATAAAATCATTGCGTACAAAGGTAAATCTCCAGATTTTAAAGTAGTTGAAAAGTTCAGTTTGAGTTTGAAACTACAAGATGAAAATAGCACTGATTTAGCAGAAGTGGAAGGAATCACGAATGATTTTGGGTCTTTTTCTGGGTCTTTTGTTTTGCCGAAATCAGGATTTATGTTGGGTTCAGTTTACCTAACAATCAATGGTTTTAATTCACATTATTTCCAAGTGGAAGAATACAAACGTCCTTCTTTTGAAATTGATGCTGATTTCGAAAAGCAAGAATACAAATTAGGAGAAATTGTCAAAGTGAAAGGAATGGTTACTGCTTTTGCTGGATATGGAATGTCAAATACAAGTGTACATGTAAAAGTGAATGTGTATGATCCATACTTTTTTGATTACAGCTATAATTCAGAAGATTACAATTTAATTTTAGATACTATTTTTACGACGGATGCAAAAGGAAGATTTGAATTTGACTTTCTAGCAAAAAATGAGAAAAGTTTGATTTTTGGATCGAATTTTTCTTATTCGATAGATGCTACTTCACTTTCTGGTGAAACGCAACAAGCTTCCAATTCAATTTTTATTGGTCAAGAAAAAACCGAACTAACTGTTGATTTTCCATCACAAGTCGTTGCAGGAGAAAAATCCTTTGGCTTTATGTATTTGAGTGAGAAAAGTGATGCTAAAATTCAAGTCAATTTGTACCGAGAAAAAGACAATGCTTATTGGAAAGAAGAAAATTTAGAGGAAAGTGAATTTAAAGATTTTGATTCTAAACAGTTTAAAAGATTTTTTCCAAGTGCACACTACGGTGTTTTGCCAGAAGATTCTTTGAACTACAATTTGATAAAATCGTTCG